>NZ_JBXASU010000007.1:0-146215 GCF_058809705.1 Cupriavidus sp. MPR-AND1C
GTGGGGGATGCGGCGAGCGGCGCAGTGCTGGGTATCGGTGACGCCTTCGGCGTGCCGCGCACCGACATGACGGCATGCGAGCAGGCGATTGCCGAGGGGCGCACCTGGGATGCCTCGTTCGCCTGCCCGGCAAGCAACTTTGTGCAGTCGCTATTTGCTGACCGCCAACCCGATTACTACGGCACGTTTGCCAGCGGGCCGATTACACCGCAAGTCATCACCGAGAACGGGGGTGGCGCGGCCTTTGTGTATCCACGAATCAGGAGAGCATCATGAAGTTTTTGCAACGTTTGCGCGAGCCGTCCACCTGGGCGGGCCTGGGTGGCATCGCCATGGCGATGGGCGCCAACCCGGATAAGGTCAACGTGACGGCGCAAGCCATCGCGGGCGTGCTGGCCGCGCTGGCCGTGTTCCTGCCGGAACAGAAGGCGCAGTAATGGGCCTCGCGGAAGGCGTGGCGCTGGCCTGTGGCGTCTTGAACCTGCTGGGCGTGCCGCTGTTCGGCTTCCGCTACGTGGTCAAGCTGGAAACGCGCCTTGCGAGGATCGAGGCCAAGATGGGGATCGGGGAATGAGCAAGTGGATTCCAACCGGGCCGGAAGTCGTGCGCGAGGGCATCATTGTGCTGGGCGGCCTGCTGCTGGCTGCTGCGGTGCTATCGCGGTTTCCCAAGGTGAAAGCCTGGGTGGCCGATCAAGGGACCGTCACCATCAAGGACGGTCAAAACAAAGTGCTGTACTGACAGGAGGCCAATCATGGCAACGAAGAAACGCAAGACCCCGCCGCGCAAGGCGAACGGTCAGTTCCGCAAGCGCAAGCGCTAAGAAGAGCCCCACCAGGGGCTTTTTTGCTACAGTCTCGCCAATAACAACGGGAGGGCGTATGCGAGGGGTCGCGGTGGGATTGATGGTGCTGGGTATCGCCGGATGTGGTGGGGTACGGTACACCGGTACCGAGGCGGACATGCAGCAGGTAGCCAGGGGCACGGCGGAGATGCTGAAAAAGGATCCAAACAGCGATGTAGTGGCGGCAGCCGGAAAGGGTGCGCACGTGGCGCTAACCATGATGCTGGGCACGCCGCAGCAAGAGGCGCAGACCGTCAATCTAGATGGAAAACCATGCGTGCAGATGTTAAGCGGCTGCTATTCAAGCCAGGATAGGCAGGAACCGGAAAGCACCGGGAAAGCAAGCTATACCGGCCTGCCGCCAGACTTCTACAAAACCACCTCAATCGGCAAGGACTAGGCGCGCATCAGCGCGGAATCATCAGGCACGGCCCGGACACCATCCGGGCTTTTTTGCGTTCGGCGCCGTTGCAGGTCGATGACTTCGCCGCGCACCACGCCAAGGCGCGGCAAGGACTTGGCATAGCCCATCTGGCGGGCCATATCGAGGCGTTCCATCTCACGCAGGCGCAGCAGTTCGGCGGCCCACCAGGGCGCCGGGCGCTGGCCGGTAATCCACGCGCGGGCGGTGGCTGGCGAGCAGCGCAGCATGCGCGCCAGGGCGTCGGCGGGGATGCCGGCTGCGTAGTGGTCGAATTCCCGAAAAGTGGCGTGTTTATACATTGTTGGTTTTCTTGTGGGCGAAAAAAAGCCCCGGCCGGGTGGCGGGGCTGAAAATTATCGACGCGGGGTGCTTTTCTTGCTGGAAGAGTCAGACGACGAGAAAAGTGATGGGGTAAAATCTGATAAGAATTATCTACTTACGTAGACTTTGTCGCTGCATTCAACACATATTTTCGTCTTTTTTGGGGATGAAATATTCTATCGGTTCTACGCCGAAGATGTAATTGTGTGTCTTTTTCGGGAGCGACCGCAGCCGTTGTCATGCTGCCTATGTCTCCGCTGGCGTGTGAGCGCCGCCTACCCGCCCCTACCTCCCTTGAGCTTGCAGGCAAACGGCGAAAGCCTTGGTTCTGCGCTCTTGTCTCAGAGCTCCTAGTAATCGCCTGCAGTTCATGGAGTTCATTCCGCTCCACTCCACACATTGTCCCCGCAACCGAAAGTATTTTTTTGGGGAAAGTCCTTGGGTTTAAATGCGAATTTTGCGATTTTCTGATAATAAAAAATATTAAAATTATGCGCACTATGCAACCAGTTTCATAGGGTTACTGATACCGTTATCTACTCACAAAATTTTCTACCATATATTCTCCAAGACTCGCCGTTGTGACTCATCATGTATCACGCCGCAGACCAGCACAGATTGAGCCCGGCTGAATTTGTTAGAAATCCAAATCGCGGCCACGCGTCGGTCTATTTTTTTGATTCCCCAAAAAATGATCGTCGCTTTGGCATTTTCGGCGTGGTTGCATTTTCGCATTTATTGCTAGCCGAAGGAAATCCTGAAATACTGTCGTATCTTCCATCCAGGCCACCAAAAGAAAAATCTGAAAAAAAATACAAACAAACAGTTGATGTTTTATATCAGTCTGGCAAGACGGAGTGTTGGCACTTCAATCACTCTAGGAACGGGGAACCCACGCGACACAAGAATAGGATAACCAAGACCGAAGGCGAAATCCGAATGGCGCAATGGCTGCCCCATAATTGGATGTTGCTATGTTCCTATCGAACACGCGTTAGAGGAGCTATAGACCCGAATCCCAGGGCCCTCCCAGGATTAATTAGCGCCAGAAGTAGCTTCACGCTCCAGGAGGTTCTCGCACTAGAAGATTGTGATCCCGCACACTTACTTGCTAGTGTGGCGCGCTACTTGGCAAACGGGAAACTTAAAACCGAACTTCGTACTAGCGCATTTCACCGACGTTCCCTTCTAGAACGGGTTGAATAATGGGCGGGGGCGCGCGGAGATCGTTGATTCAACAATATCACGGTGAGCTTGTCGACTGGCCCCATCCCGATATCACCGTTCTTGACGATGCGACTCGTCGAACGTTTCTGAATCGAAAGCTTGCCGTTGAGTTATATGCTGCCGATATTCCCTACGGTGAGATTCAAGAACAGACAAAATTCTCGCCAAACGAAGTGAGGCGCTTGCTCCGACGATGCGTGGCATCAGCAGGGGAGGGGTGTATTGTAGGATTTTATGCGTTGCTTCCGAGTTTTCGCATTAAGCCTTACTTCAGAACGAAACCCATTATTGCGAAGCATCCATTGGCCGATCAACGCTCTAGTGGTTACGCTGGCGCGCTGGCGCAGTTATTCGAAAAGTTTCCTGATGTCAAGAAAGATTTAATACAAAAATTCTTTCTGCAGCCGGATAAACAAAAGAAGTCAAAAAATAGCCGTTCGCCGCAGTTAGGGCCGCAGCCTTATATTGAAATACATGGCGAGTTTCTTTCTGAATTACGGACAAAAGGGGTTGGAGAGAATGAATGGCCCTTCCTGACGGAAGACAAGGGTAGACGATCCCTTTTGCGCTTCCTTCATTCTTTGAAGAATGAAAGATCAGAGCGTGCGGTAAAAGCCAGAATGGGTGCTGAGGCGACTAACAATCTAGGACATGGTATGGGTCCTAATGCTCTCATATCGCCACTTCTCCCGTTTGCAGTCGTAGAGCTTGATTACACAGTTATTGATATTCCCACTCATGTTAGGGTGATTGATCCCAACGGTACAGGGCATTTGATACCTATATCTCGTTGGTATCTAGGGTTGCTGGTCGAGGTAAAAACAAGCGCAATTTTGGGCGCACATATCTCTCTGGAAGTTAACCCGAGCGCCGATTGTGCGTTGCAGACGATGTTGAGCAGTGTGCCTGTCGTGTTAGACGCACGGAATTCTGGTGACGTTCGCATTGAGGTACGTAGCACCAATATGGATTTTGTTGCACGCGGCCCCACCTTGATATGCTCGTTGATACCGCAGTTGGCAGGGCAAGCATTCAGTTTGCTTAGGGTGGATAACGGTTGGTGCAATATTGCAAATGATTTTGTAAATAACGTTATTGATGTATTTGGTTGTGCCATTGAGTTCGGCCCCCCACGTGCCTGGTGGGGAAGGTCGTTAGTCGAAAGGATCATTGGGGTTTCAAAAGAACGCGGAGAGCATCGCCTGAAGGCCACATACGCGTCGGGCCCCGACGATGTTCGCCGGCCCCCCGATGTCGAACAGCTCGGTTTAAATGACGGAATCGACCTTGATTTTGTGGTCGATATGTTGAATGCCGTTGTCCGTGAACATAATACTATCTCAACCGGTGATCGACTTAATGGTGCAACTGTAATTAATGTTCTGCAAAGATTCGTAGATAAGCATGAGCTTCTATGGGTTCCACAGCCTCTACCAAGATCTATCAATTCAAATGATCGACTCCTTATGCACCGACGAAAGGTGGAGGTTAGGGGAGAATGGGGCGTCCATACGCGTAGGCCGTACATTAATACGGCATACTGCCGATATACAAATCCTCGTATCGCTTCTGATTTTTCTATGATAGGAAGAAAAGTGTTTGTCTACATCAATCGTCTCGATGCGAGAGAGGCATGGGCAAGTGACGCGGAAACTGGCGAGAATTTGGGCAAGCTATACGGTGAGGAAAAATGGGAAAACTGGCGATGTGCATTGCGGGTCAGAGAACTGGTAGGCGCAAAAGCAAAGGGACGGCCCCGAGGCCGGAGCCCCGATATTTATGCTAGATCCGGAAAAGTAGATTATGAGTTTGTAACGAGCGAAAATAGCGGCGAAAATATCGGAAAAAAAACTGCGCTTGCGATAGCGAAAGTAGCTCGGGATAGCTTTACTGGTTCGAAATCAGCATCCCTAAAGCCGGCCGAAGAAGATAACCACAATAATAATGTTGGGAGTGATAACGATCTGCTTCCAAATATAAATCCGCGCGGAATATTCAAGCTGGATTCGGGGAATAAGAAATGATTGCGTGCGATCGTGGAGAAAGAAATGGATGAGGGTCATCTTCGAGCATTAATGCTGCAGCACCCGATTATATCCAAGAAGAGCAGAGCGGAATCACCATTATGGACACTCCCGATATCGAATTTTTATGACAACGCCAGAACTTTATTGTTTCTCAGGCAAAGTTTTTTCATAGAAGAGATCGCTGGCGAGGGAAAAACCATCATGATGAATGTCCTTCGTGAGCGGTTACCAAGAGATCTCAGCGAAATTCACGTACTCTCTTATAGAGGCTTAAATAGGGAAATATTTTCTCATGGTGGATTTGTGAGGGATTTGCTTTATACGGTTAATCATGCTGCTCTTGATGGAAATTCATACGAATTAAGTCGGAGATTGATTAATGACATTGTGGCTTCTGCACTGGAGACTAATTGGAAGCTAATTGTGATGCTGGTTGACGAAGCGCAGGCCCTTCGTCCTATAGATTTCGGTTTTATCAAAGATCTGCATAATGAATTAGAAGAGGTGAGGATTGATTTCGTCGTGATTTGTTGTGGCGAGTCTCCAAAAATTCGTGAATTATTCAGAACCTTATCCAGTGAGCAGCAAATAGGCTGCCTGGATCGGTATTTTAGGCATCGGCTGAGACTCAGCGGATATGGATTGGAAGAGCTGCAAGATCTGCTTGAGGTGATCGACGTGAAAAGATGGCCGACGGATTTTGGACCAACATGGACAGAATTTTGTTTTCCACTCGGATATGCCTCTGGCTTTCGCCTAGCTAATCAAGCCAGTTTATTTTGGCAGGCAATGAAGGAGGTACATCTTATAAGAGACGATAAAATATCAGAACCAAGTCAAAATGGAAAATTGCTTTCGAGGCGTATTTTCGATGCTCTTGGGTTTTTAGCGTTTAAGGGTATGGATAAAGATTGCCCAAACTTCGAGTTTCCAAAGGAAGATTGGCAGAGTGCCGCTAAGTTTGCAGCTAAATCGGCCTGGGATGAAAAACCGGATGCCACGGATAGACCAGACTGCTCTCAAGCTTAGGCATGAAAGACGCTCACTGGTGCGGTGGTGGATTAGATTCGATACCAAATGAGTCTTCATTCGGGTATTTTCATCGGTTGTGTTGGCTGAATGCAGTTGGCATGCAAGCCGCAATGAGGTTACTCGATGCTCCGAATTTTCCCACGCGCACGCAGACTTTTTTCGGCAAGCTGAAACGAATCCGCCATGTCATAGAGCGAGTTAACTTCAATAGTACTAGGTTTCCAGAGGAGCGTTCGCTGGTGGCTGGGGAGGTTTCAAATTTGTTGGGCGCCATTTTTACTAGTCGCCTTAGATTTTGTCCCGTTTGTTTGGAGTCCGGATATCACTCGATCTGGTTTCAGTGTAGCAAGTTAGCGCGATGCCCGATTCACAATGTTGATATACATGATCGTTGCATGAAGTGTAGTAGCCTTCTCTCCGATATAGGTATTTTGGAAAACTTCAGAGAGGCGCTTCATTGTCCGGTATGTCACTGTGCATTATCGGGGGCGCCCCTTAGTCCAGGAGTTTTTGTCGAAAGCTACCTCCACGAACATCGAACCCACGTAAAAATATATCGACAAGCATTCTCTACGTTGAATGAGTGGGTAGAGGATGTCTCCGCTCGCGGTGACAGTTGGATCGCCTACTCCAACGTCGAAATATGGGCCGCGGATGCGGAATGTGCCTTTGCGATTGCATGTGCGCTGGCAAAGCCTCCGGAGATATTGGAACGGCCATCATGCAACGGCGTAGCCCTGTTCTGGCAACGACATTTGGCGGGAAATATGTCATTCGTGCCTTTGTTTACTATTAGACGGCGCGAAGACGAGCTTATACGCGTTGTCTATTGCTGCACTTTGCGGCTTCTGCGTTCTTATGCTGCGGGTATTGCGAGCTCCGGGAGGGTTCCGCTGAAGCAATTTGTCGTCTTCAGGAAGGGCGACGGAATACAAGTCAGCACAGGGGATGCACGAGTACAGGCCTACCTGCTGCTACGCTATTTTGTGGAACAACCTGCCAATAGTGTTATCGCGCTTGATTCAGCAGTAGAACAGGTGTCGCCAAGTAGAGATTTGGGATGGTTTCTCTCCAGGGACGAGAACTCGAGAGCATCGACCCGAGCAGGAATTCTATTGGCGTATGCGACAATGCATCGTGCGATTCGAGAAGCAGCGACCTCCGGATTTGTGAAATGGGATCGTCTGATCGAACTGGTACAAGGTGTCGTCATGGCCCATCAATACTCGGAGACTGTCGAGCGGGGAGTCGTAGTATTCCGGATGCCCGTGGGAATGCCTTTGGCTCCGTTTCGGCCTTTGCCGAATCTTCCCCGCATTTCTGCGTAAGAAATCTGAAATCGGGCATCGCACGGTGGTGGTCGGAGTCATGCGCCAACTCGCCAGCAGCGAAAGCACCTTGAAAGCGGGAAAGCCAGCACGCCCCTTATGATCCCGAGAGGGCGTGGTCGGACCTTCAACGGGCCGATATTTGAGGCTGTGTGGCCGAAGGAAGCACAGTTTAGACGTCCGGCCGTTTCTCATGAACTCGCCGGGCTTTGCGTCAGTGCCGCTGCAGCGTTTCGAGCTTCCTTGGCGGGTATCCGCCATCACTTTGTTTTCGTTGGAGGCAGGCTGGAACGAAAACTAGTTCCGGAGGTAGCGAATGTCACCCGATCGGCAGCGATGTCTTGCCTCGAACTGTTATGGATTCTGTGCGGGCCAGCTTCTCCAGGGCATACCGACCAGTAGGCCGAGTGCCCGATCAACTCTCGGCAACTGACCCAACGTTGGACATTGATCGGCGCTTTCAATGGCTGGAACGCCGCCGCACGCTCCAATACGAGTGATTCTAAGAAAGCTGACGGTACATGCGACGTGAGCCACTCCGCGTACGCGCTGGTTGCGCTAGCGTAATTCGTATTGTGCAGAGCCGGTCCAACCCTGTGCATGGGAGCACGTGCGATACAACTTGTTGCCTCGGATTTCATATTGAGGAACTGCGCTCCAGCTGTCTGCATGCGACACGGTACGGTACACCTTATCGCCACGGATCTCATACTGAGGCAGGCCAGTTCAACCGCTAACATGGGACACCGCCCGGTAGACCTTGTTGTCGCGAATCTCGTATTGCGGGAGGCCAGTCCAGCCATCGACGTGGCTCACCGTTCGGTAGCTTTTTGCCATCACTTTCGCCAGATATGTCCCACACCAAAGCCACATCGGCCCAGTCATTCGGCAATGCCTGACGCGCGTGCTAGGTCGGGAGCGTCAGGGAGGCTTGATAGCCGCCGCCAAACGCGCCCTCGAAGTCATACTCATACAAGGTTGTTCGTCCCATACCCGGCTGACGCTGGCCCAGGAAGAACGTAAAGGCGTTGGGCGCCGCAATAAAAATATGCATTGGAGGTTTCACGTCCTTCCGCTCCATATTGATGCGCTGAACCAAGGCTTCGGCGAGTTCGAAAGCGTGCCTGCCGCTTGCGACCGACTGCGCTCCCGATCCGCACGACGGTTTCGCGACTAATAGCTTGCTGACGCCAGGCAAGGCGGTGGCAATATAGCCGCGCACCGCGTCGGGAATATCGTGGGTGAGCGCAACAGCCACGGCCATCTCTCCTGACTCTGACGTCAAGTCTTCCACTTCAAAGTTCCACGTCGGCCAGTCTGGATTGGTGAAAGTGTCCGTCGCGCTCCAGCTTTGCCGGTCGATCGTACGCTGCTCGATTTCCACGTGCCGTCCAGACTTGATGTTGACGACGGACCCAGCGGCAAACGCCAGCGTCAAGTGGGCGTCTAGCGCCAGGAGTAACGGTTGCGGTTCGCGCGCCGCGTCAATGAGAAAGCGCTTGAGCGCGGGGTACAGGTTGCCGGTCCAATCTTGCTGGTCGCGAATGGCCCGATCGTTGAAATACGGTATCAAGTCCAGGACGGTGCTGCATCGTTCCTCTAGTCGGTCGAACGCGTGCTCGAACGACTTGACACCCACTAGTGTCCTTGGAGAGTTCCTTTTCGCAAACAGATTCTCGCGCTGGCAGGCGTCCCGAAAGGTGTCCCGCGTGAACTCGAGGCGACCCTGGGCGAGCCATTGGAAGACGATGTCGTCATACCGGAAGCTACTCTCGTTCAGCGGTATGCGAAGCAGTCCCCGGTTCTCGAAGTGCATGTCCAACAGTTCGCGGAGGTCATCCAGCGATGTGGAGTCGGTGTCGAGCGAAAGCGTGCGGGCCAGTAGACGCAATTCGGCATCGTCGATGCCCAGATGTTCCCGCCACAGTTTCCGGATCCGGCCTGTCGCCGACGCATCGGTCTTCGTGCCAAACAACTGCTCCAGGCGAATGGCTTTGTGACGCTGATGGATAAGGGGTCGGAGCGGGTCGGTCTGCGCGATCCGCCAGTTGGTTAGCAATTTGAATCGGACCCCGATCCCGTCTTTCGCGTGGGCGTGCTGAGCATTTCGGGCCCGCTGAAGAAAGGAAAAACGATTGGCGTTGATCCACTCGGGATCTATGAGGTCGCTATGTCCGAAGTCGCTTACCGAAACGTGCCACTTGCATTGCGTGTACTCCCGCAGGATTGGTTTTCCTTCTGGGTCATTTGGTGCACGGCTGGGGTCATATTCCACCCATACGTCGTCGAAGCCTTTGGGACCGGATTCGAAACCCACGCGAATGACGGGGCTGTTAGGGTCAAGCAGGCAAACGGCCTTGCGCCAGAAAATCCGGGCCTGGAAGTTGTCGCCGTCCCGACGCACAGGCGCTTTAGTTATCGGCAGTCGATAGCTGACGCGCGGCGGGACATGCATCCGCATCGATGCCGTAGCCCAGCAAATGCAGGGCCGCGGCATGGATCGACGCGTGTTCGTTCGATATAGCTCCCGCGAAGCTTCCATAATTGCGAACTTACGATAATTTCGATTATGGAAGGGCTTCCATAATCGAAAGGCATGGCTCTTCGCAGACACCGTGGCCGGCGCCAAGGCAAGCGCCATGATCTATAGCCTGATGCTGACGTGCCGGGCCTGTGACGTCGAGCCATATGCCTATCTGCTCCACGTGCTCACAGAGTTGCCACAGCGAACGCCAGACGCCGACATCAGCGACCTGTTGCCGTTCAGCTTCGCCCCGCCGAAAGCCGCCCCGCCGCATCCTGCCTGAATACGCTCGTCGCACTCAAGGTGTGCCGAAACTGGCGCTTACGATGGGCAAGCCCTTTCGATGCCGGGCGCCATAGTTGACCAACGTAGACGCGTTGCTCCGCAGGTACCCGCAGACCTTATCTAGATTCCACCACAGCGTACTGAATTCATACCCCGCTCTGGTCAGGAGCTGCGCGTCCAATGCCTTGATGCGCTCCAACGCTTTGCGGCCCTTGCCATGCCACGCGAGCCACTTGGCGTGCGTGATTTCGGTCTCTATCGACTCTCGTTCCAGTGAATCGATAACCTTACTGCCGAACACGGAACGCTGCGCCGCTTTGAACTTCATAGCGATGTGGAACCAATCGAGAATCCTGCCGCGTGCGAGCTGACTGCCCCGGATGGTCTTCTCAAATTCACCGGCGTCGTCGCTGATCACGGTAACGCGCTCGTCGGTCGCCACACCGTTTCGAGTGAGAAATTGATCCAGCCGCGCTACTGCCGAGGTAACTTCCCGGTGCACATAGGCATAGAACTTTGGCGGCCTGTCGGTGAACGTCGCTCGTCCAGCGATGAGGTTGACATGTCGGCCAAGGCCCCTCACCGAGTCGCAATGCCGCAACCACGCCGAGTCAACGCTCACGGTCGCGACATGGCTGGATTCGCGAACCTGGACGCCTCCGTCGAAAGGGGGCAGCTTCGCAATATCACGCTCGATGTCAGCGTCGAGTTGCTTTCCGATAGCACGAATCCGATTTCGAGTGCCGCTGAACGAAATGCCCTTGTCCAGAGGCAGTATTTCCTTCAGCATCGCCGTGGCCTGCCGATATGGCAGATGGCTTGCCCACTTCGCCTGGAGGTATTCCAGCTCTGGCGTGGCGCGATTAGTCAGCGCTTTAGACAAGGGATGGATCACGGATCGTGGCGTCGGCACAGTCCGTTGGCAAGCACACGACCACAGCCTCGGACTGTTCACCATCACCTTGCCATACACCGTGCGCACCACCGTCGAGCGCTGGTCCTTGTGGCTCAAAGCCGCCCCGCAACTCCTGCAATGAGTCTGGCCCGAAAGCCATCCCGCGACTTGTTTCGAAACCAGCTCGGTCTGAACCTTGGCCAACAGCGAGCGGCCCTCCGCGAGGGTCAGGCCCAGATCCGCAAGACTACCGTCACGGCGCTCGATCACTGCCAAAACGCCCTCACCGGCATGGCCAATATCGCTGCCCTCGTCCGCCAACCTGGCTTCGATGATCAACCGCATGGCTTGCTCCCACCGTTGCGATACCGATCAGCCTAGTTCACATACAACCGGCGCGGTGCCTAAGCGGCACTTTCTTGGTGTCCTCCCCAACCTTTGCACGCTCTCCAACGGATAGCGAGAAGATGTTGTTCGAGCGTGAGAAACGCAAATACAATGCGATGCATAGGCCAGTCTGTTCTGGTTGTCGTGTGGCGCCTGGAAAACATCGCACGATATCAGAGCAGTACTGGCCTTCCTTATGTCCGTTGCGTCTCGCGCTGATTGCGGAGATGTTCAGAAAATCGCCCCAGCCGTTCGCGGGATAAACGGCCCTCCCCAAACCTCAGATTGCGCGGGACGTAACAACCCGCAGCCGCAGAAGCTCGATATTGGCGCGGCCATACATTTGGCGCTTGAGGAGCTTGAGCCTGTTGACATGACCCTCCGTCTGGCCATTGCTCCATTGCAGCCTGACACGCGCGGTGGAGCCTGCATGCCCCCATGCCCTTCATGTCGCCTGTTTGGAAGCACAATCCGTTTCTGCCGCGGGAAGAACACTCTCGGAGACGCTGCGCAGCTTGTGAAGCAAGGCAACAGAGTCGCGCTCAATTCGCTTACGCAAAACCAGCCGATCAGCCATGCGGGCCACCACACTGGAAAACCGATACTCCAGCGTCCGCACGAAGCGCGTGCCAGTGGCTGTGCCGATGCACTCATACGTGACGAACATCTCAAGACCCCGGTTGCCACGGGCCCGGGTTCGCCAGAGCCGATCCGGAAGACTTTCCACGACTTCCCACTGCAACTTGCCTGCACGGCCGCCGACGTACGCAAAGTGGCTCCCAACCGGCAGCGACCCTCCCTGCCCGGTGATCGCTACGTGGTAAGGATGCCACTCGTGCCAACGAAGCGGAGTACTCACGTAGGCCAGTACCTGGCTTGGCGTCCGGGCGATATCAATGGAATGCTGCATCTTGACGGTGGGGACCAGGCTCTCGCTTGCTTCTTCGGGCTCCCAATGAAGGGTTCCATAGATCCAGTCCCACAGTGGAAACACTACGGCGAAGTTCTTGGTCTGCATCAGGTCACGGCGGTGATGCAACTCATGCAACCGCCGCATGTGGCGAATCCACGGCAGGCGACAGATCGGATTCTGCGGCGGGAGGTGCTCGCAGGCATGAAAGATCTCGTAGCTGAGATAGCCGCCCAGTAGCGTGGCGGCAAACAGCGCAGCGACGTTCGCATTGACCAGGCCGATGATCGACCAAGCGAGCAGCGCGCCAATGCTGTAGACAACGATCAGCCATGCCGGGAACAGAATCACCCGCCAGTCCTTGGCGAACTCGTAGCGCATCTGGTCATCTGCGAAAAAACTATGATGGTCGCCCGTGTGGCGCTGGTAGAACGCCTTCGCGAATCGCTTCTTGTTGTGCCCGAGACCCTTATGGGTGCGGTACTCGCCACTGCTGTAGAAAATTAAGGTGGCCGGCACAGTTAGCCACTCCACCGCGCTGACGTGGTCCAACTTGTTCAGCAAGAAGAGGATCAAGGTCACGCCGAAAACAAGAACGAAGCCAGCATGCAGCCAGGGGTTGTAGTAAGGCGAAATGTTCGCCCGGTATTTCTTCCGGAAGGTTTGGGTATCAAAAGACATGATCGGCTCTCAAAGACTGTTGCGCTGTCGGGCTCGCGATACGTGGCCAGTTCCGCCAAGCCCCCGCGGACCTTTCTGACGTCTGGCGCCAGTAGGTCGCTTGGTGTTGTAGTCTATTGGTGCGATCATTTTCATTCCAATGGATATTGATGATGAGAATTATTGATGAATCAGAATTTGCAGCAGATTGATCTCAATCTCCTCTTCGTGTTCGACATGCTGATGCAGGAGCGCAACCTGTCACGCGCGGCCGAGCGACTGCACAAGAGCCAGCCGGCGGTGAGCAATGCGCTCAGTCGTCTGCGCGAGCAACTGGGGCAACCTCTTTTCCGCCGTACCGCTAAGGGACTCGAGCCCACTGCCGGGGCGATGACGCTGCACGTGCCGGTACGGCAAGCCCTGCGCTTGCTGCAGGCAGGGCTTGCCGTTCAAGAGAGTTTTCAGCCGGACACGGAGCGAACCTTCCGACTGTCGATGAATGACTATGGGCAGCTACGGCTGTTACCGAGCCTGATGACCCGGCTGATGGCGCTGGCGCCGCAGGTGAAGCTGCAGGTACTGTCGGACGAAGGTGCCCTGATCCCGCAGCGACTGGCCAGCGGAGATCTGGACTTGGCGATTGATTACCTGTACTTCGACGACGCCGATTTGCTCTACCAACCGATTCACGAAGAGCGCCTCGCAGTTATCGGCCGACCGGGCCACCCTGCATTCAGGGAAGGCCTCGACAAGACGGCGTATCTGGCCGCACAGCACGTCTCGCTCTTGCCGCGAGCCGGCCGCGGCAGTCCGCTCGAGATCGTCCTGGGCTCGGCCAAAGTGCAGCGCCATGTGCAGTTGCAAGTTCCGCACTACCTGACCATTCCAGCCATCGTCGCCAGCACCGATTTGCTGGGTACCGTGCCCTGGCACTTGGCCAGGCATTTCGTGCACAACTATGGCTTGCAGCTCGCGGAGCTTCCTTTCGAAACGCCTGCGGTGCAGGTCAGCTTGATATGGCACCGTCAACAACAACACATGTCTGGTCTGCAATGGCTGAAGGAGCAAATTGCGCAAGTTGCACAGACCGAATCGAGCTGATGTGGCGGGCCTCATTGGGCTGCCTGCGCGATGGATCTTTGAATCCATAGTGGCGCTGCCTGCGCTGTGTCGGGAAATCGGGCGGCGCGTTCGAGCCCTGCAGCCGCACCAATAAAATCAAGGGTTTACAGGGGTTTTCCTGTAAACCCTTGTGCATTTTGCGGTCTATGTAACCGCCATGTAACCCGATTGGATCGCCGCGATCCATCTGGAACCATGTCCTGCCTGCGCCTACAGTTGCTTCGTGCCCCATTTGCTCGTGTGGCACATAGGTCTCGCGCGATAAAATCCTACCCACTGCATCAAAGGGGACCGGGGTCGTGTCACAAGCAACAACGCCACAAGAATGCGTCGCTGCCGCAAGGCAGCTTTATGCCGTTTTGAAAGGGCATCTCGATCGTCCAACTTGCACCAGCAGGATGTGCGGAATTCCCTCGTGAGGCGATGGGCCTCGATGGAAGACCGTTCAACGTCATCGACCGTCAGACCAAGGCTCGCGAAATCATGCGGCTATGGGAAGCCTTGGGACGATCAGGACAGTAATGCATGATGGCAAGGTGTTGCACTTTTGATTTGAGGCCGCCATTTATTGTCGAGGTGGCGCAGTACTTTCGCGAATTACTAGGTCAGGCTCGAACTCGGTCTGGATGTTTTTGGCTCCTCCTTCGATCTGCTCAATCAAGTTGCGCGAAGTAAGCTCGCCAATCAGAACGGGATTCGAGTGCACTGTCGTTAGCGCGGGTGTTACCAGTTCCGCCATCTGCCAGTCGCCGAAGCCTGTGACAGAGATGTCGCTCGGAACCGAAAGTCCCAATGTGCGGCACTCCGCGATCGCCGCCACAGCAATGAAGTCATTGATGCATATCAGGGCGGTCGGCTGTTCCCGATGCAACAGCAAGTCCTTGCGCTGCAGGCAGACGCGCACCGCTTGTCGCACAGCAGATGCATCGTAAGGGGTCGGAAAAATGCGGTTATCGGGTAAGGAAATGTCGTTCTCGCTGAGGACGTCTCGGATCCCCAGAAGCCGTTGAGACGATAGAAACTGAGTTTCGAGAGGACCTGGGAGCACTGCAAACTGCCGGTGTCCTTGTTTGACTAAGTAGGTGGTTAGCCTGCGCATAGCCAAGCGGTTGTCATACCCCACCGTCGGATGCATCCCTTCGCGGTCCACGGCCCACATTAGTACATACGGGATAGCGTGCTTGTGTATCAGCGAGAAGACTTCGGGATGATGTTGTGAACCGATTATTGCGATCCCGTCCACTCTACGCTCCAATAGGGCGCGGGCGCAGCGCAATTCGGTCTCACTGTCGTCCCGATGGCAAGTCAACAGAACGGTATATCCAAGCCGGTCGAGCTGGGCCTCCAAGGTATCTACTGCTTTGGCGTAAAGTTCATTCATCAGTGTCGGCGCAATTATGCCCACCGATCGCGTGCGCCCCTGACGTAGTTCGCGAGCCGCCGAGAAGGGAACGTAGTTGAGGCTTGCAATAGCGTTCTGCACTCGCTCCAGCGTGTCAGGTCGCAGCCTATCCGGCGATGTCAGTGCACGGGAGACTGTTGCCGAGGAAACGCCGGCGAGGAGGGCGACTTGCTTGACATTCACCATATCGGGTCAGATGTTATCTTCAGCCGGAATGACGGCCGTCTGCCATCCATTGTAACGATTGGTAGTCGAAAGCAGTTCCCGTCGTTGGAGGGTTCCCGAAGACGGATCGACATCCCTGGTGAGGCTAGTCGAGCCGGACCTTTGCTGAATCTGCCACTCGCTTCCACTTCGAAACTTCGGCGCGAAGCAACGCATTGAACGCCTCAGGCGTGCCGCCTGCGATCTGCGCTCCTTGAGCCATCAGCTTGTCGCGGACCTCCGGATCCTGAAGGGCTTTGTTGAACTCGCTGTTCATCTTAGCAATGATGGCCTGTGATGTCCCGCTCGGGACCATGAACCCGCCCCAGGAAACGGCTTCGTAGCCGTTTATCCCGAGTGCTTCATCTACCGTGGGCACATCGGGCAGTGACGGTAATCGAGTCTTGCTCGTGACCGCGAGCGCCCTGAGCTTTCCACTCTTGACTTGCGGCATTCCCGCGAGCGAGGTGGGAAGGGCAACATTGATCTGCTGACCGAGCACGTCTGTGAGCGAAGGCGCGTCTCCCTTATAGGGAACGTGGTTCATCTTGACGCCAGCCATGGTACTAAGGAGTTCCCCGGCCAGATGGCTGCCCGAACCATTGCCGGCGCATCCAAAGGTGATCTGCCCTGGCCTAGCCTTTGCCATCGAGACTAGTTGGCGCAGGTCCTTTATTGGCGAATTTGCTGCTGTGACGATAATGAGCGGCACCGTTGTCACTAAGGAATTGCTGATCAATGAGGTTTGCGCTTGATGTTGCACAAGCCAAGGACTTCAGCTTTCGCAATCCGGGAGAGATGGGCCGATTCAAGCCGTCTTTCTCGCGTTTCGCACCTTTCCTGGTCGCGCTTTTGCGCGCTCAGGACGGATTGCTCCCCTCTAAGGACAACAACAGCCTCCTGGCGAACACCAGATTCGCCAAACCAAACAGGCTGAACAACTGCGCCGTGTTCTTGAACAGGCCCTTGTAGCGAACCTTGCGATGACCAAACAGATTCTTGATAACGTGGAACGGATGCTCAACCCGCGACCGAATCTGTGCCTTGACCCGCTCGACGGCGATCAGCAAGTCCTTGACGGCTCCGTCACACATCGCCTTGATCTTGCCGCGCTTGACGGCCACCTGCCACTTCACGGTCTTGCCTTGCATCTCCTCGCGCTTGTCCACGCCCGTGTAGCCCGCGTCGCCAAACGCATGCTCCTCGTGGCCATGCAGCAAGGCATGGGCCTGCGACACGTCCGACTCTTGGCCGCTGTGCCCACCACGCTATGCACCAGCCCAGAGGCCGCATCCACGCCGACGTCGGGTAGCAGCGGCGCATTTCTGCGCCACTGCCCCCTAAGGTAGGGTCGAGAACTGGCGCGCGCACCTTCAGGTGCCGGTGGTGATTCCACCGCTTTCGCGATGGCCCGCAATCCGGCGACCATAGTCACGTTTCCAACTCCCGCCACGTCAAACGCAGCATGCGGTTTTCCCGCACTACGCTTTCCTGTTTGCTTCATGTCAAGGTATATGGGACCTATCATGCCGGGGCCGCTTTCGTCGATGGTCGACGACGAACCCGATAGCCGTTGAACAGCTTCAGTTCGTCATAGAGCCACCGCCTACTCCACGTCTTCCAGCCGAAGCCCCGACGATTCCGGGAGCGCTCCAGATGGCGCCTGACCTTCTTTTCCACCCAGTCCTGGATGAAGCTGAAGCACTCACTGGAGTGTCCGACCGCGAAGTAGTTCACCCAGCCACGTAGCACCGGATTTATCAGTTGCACCACCCGATCCACCGGCTGCGACTGGTATCGCCTGAACACCTCCTTGAGTTTGCGCAGCAACGCCGTGCGTTTCTTCAACTTGGGCGTATAGTGCGCTCGCCACACCTGTCTCTTTATGCTGCGCAATCGACGGAAGTCGAATCCCAGAAAGCCAAAGCTCTCACCGCAGTCCAAATCCACCGTGCGACTCTTCTCTTCATTGACCTCGACCTGCAACTTGGCAAACTCTTCCCGAAGCCGTCGGCTTTCGCGTCAGTTCATGCTCGACGAGCAGGCGGCGAAACTTCAGCAGCGTGGTCGCGTCTGGCACCGCCTCGACTGCCAGGTCGATCCCGGCAAACGCCCGCATCGCCATGCTGTCGTACAGCGCGTCTTCCAGTGCCTCGTCCGACAGCCCGTACCACTGCAGGAGGAAGTAAATGCGCAGCATCCGCTCAAGGCCGATCGGCGGCCGGCCACGTTTGCCCTTGGGGTAGTACGGCTCGACCGCCGCAATCAGGCGCGCCCACGGCACCACGCTCTCCATCTCCGACAGGAAGCGCTGGCGGCGCGTCACACGCTTCTTGCCGTGACTTTCCGCTTCCGCAAAACTGATCTGTCGCTTCATCACAGGACCTGAATCATGGACACGCTCATGACAACGCGCTCACCCAATGCCTCGATGACTCGCGCACTGATTTAATCAGATGGTATGGACGCCTCCCCCCGGCAACGGGGCGCCGCTTACCTGCAAGAGTAACTGTAAGGGTCCTCGCTGCCATGGCATCCCTATGCCAAAGTGGAGGTGTCGATTGCAAACGACCCTGATCGGGACGATCCAAAATGAAGCTTACCGTCATCGGCATGGATATTGCCAAGCATGTCTTCCAACTTCATGCGGTGAATGCCAACACCGGTGAAATCGAGCGCATCAAGTTGAAGCGGAGCCAGGTCACCGACTTCCTTGCTCAGCGGGAGCGTTCACTCATTGCCATCGAAGCTTGCGGCAGCGCCCACCGTTGGGCACGAGAACTGCAGAAGCTCGGCCACGAAGTGAAGCTCATCTCTGTGCGATCGGTTCGTCCCTTTGTGTTGCGTAATAAAACCGACGCTGCCGATGCCAGAGCTATCTGGACAGCAGTCCAGCAGCCCGAGGCGCGGTTTGTTGCGATCAAGAGCGAGCAGCAACAGACCATTCTGGCGCTGCACCGCATCCGGGCTCAACTGATGAAGTTCCGGATCATGCAGACGAACGCATTGCGCGGCTTACTCTATGAGTTTGGTGAAGTCCTTCCGGAAGGATCTCGGGAATTTGCCGAAAAAATTTCTGGTGCGCTTGCCAAGATCGCGAATCGCTTGCCAGCCATACTGATCGACAGCCTACGAGAGCAATGGGCACGCGTGCAGGCAACCGACAAGGAAATCGCTGTGCTGGAACGTCGGCTCAAGGTTGCGCTTTGCGACAATCAGGAATGCCAGAAGATCGCTGAAATTCCTGGCGTGGGGCTGCTAACCGCCACGGCTGCGGTGGCTGCGATCGGCGATGCCAAAACGTTTCGCTCCGGGCGTGAGTTCGCTGCCTGGTTAGGCTTGGTACCGAAACAAACGGGCACCGGTGGTCACGTGCGCCAGCTTGGCATTAGCAAGCGAGGTGACACCTACCTGCGCACCCTACTCATACACGGCGCCAGATCGGTGATCATCAAAGGCGCATGAACCGCCTGGCTCGACGGATTGCTTCAGCGACGTCCTTTCAATGTAGTGGTGGCTGCCGTAGCCAACAAACTCGCCCGGACCATCTGGGCGGTGCTAGCAAGGGATACGAGATACACGGCACCCGCCATGGCTGCATAGCCAGGTGCGTGGCCCGCCTGAACTGACTTCTTCTCAAGGAGCGCAAGCATTGATCGCATGATGGCTAACAGGTTGGACCGGGGCGAGGAAAACCCGATAGGGAATGTGAGCAGCAACGCTCGATGATCAGATGAGGACCTCGCCAGCGAATTCCATATGGGCCAGCAGGCTGAGCGGCCTGCACAAAAGGGCCGGACATAGGCGTGCTGCCTTCACCTGTCGACCACCATGTCAATCGGCTTGCAATCCGGGAGGCGTCCACATAAGGCGATTCCCTAGTGACGGATCGCGCCGCAGCAACTATGACAGTTGTGCATCGCCAGAACACCGGGTTGTCGCGCCATCATCAGTACGAGCACGCTGACAACCAAGGTGGCCGCATTGATCTGGAGTATCGGATGCGGGCTCAAAGTACTGGCTACTGAGCGGCCCCAGATCTCAATGCCTTTACGTTGACCGCCAGCCAAAGCGGCAGTGTCGCAGACACCACGCATCAGAACAGCTTCGAAGATTGATCCTGCCCGGCAACTTTCATGTCGCAGAATCGTCTGCGTAGCTAGGTACGCCTCCGCTACTCCCAAATTAGGGCGTCATCTCCTGGATGCAGCTTGATGCGGGTTTCAACGTGCGTTCCTTCGGCGCGAGTATGCCTGCGGACGGTCCATTCTCGATCGTCTGTTGCGAAGATATTGGCGCCAACATGGGCGTTGCCGTACGGGGCGTTAGTATGCGCAAGTGATCTGCTAATGCGATTTCCAGCGTCCCATTGCCAGTTGCAGCTAGTAGAACGACCACGCCTGGGTTACGGTGAAATGGGAAGCGCTGATCATCCAAGAAATCAGAATCGTGCGTCAGTATGATGCGTCGCGTTTCACAAGCCGTCGCGAAACTGGCCTCGTCGGCGTGTCCAATGAGCGCCATGCTAGGGTAAGCCGCCTACTTTTCCGATGAGAGTAAGGCGTCCGGGCCAGCCCTTGCGCCCGCAGCGCTCGTGCCGCCGTGATGCCGTGATGCCGTGATGCCGGCGGCGGGTGTCCCGACGACTACGATGTGCTCACGGGAAATCATCAGAGATCCTCGTGAACCTCGATTGCAAGCGCCGGACAGATCCCAGCGGCCAAGCGGGCAGATTCGTGTTGATCAGTCGACGGTTCCGCACCCGGGGCGATGAGCGAACTCCCTACGCTGGCCCCATCCCAACAAGCCTTGAGACCATCGCTGCGGCATTCTGAAGTGTTGGAATGATTTCATTCTCGATCCTTTCGGGTGTCGCCTCGGCTGGCGATGTGGAAATCCCGATAGCCAGCTGGCGGTTGCCAACCCGAGCAAGCGGGACTGCAACTGAGATCTGATTGCTCTCTGGATACTCGACCATCGCCCATTCACCGACCCCGAGGGTCAACGCCTGTGTGAGCGCGCTACTTGGAGGCAGGATGCTTCCAACCCGGAGATTCATCACCACGAGGCGACGGCGTTCCGCGAGTGCCATCGCCCTTCCAATAATGATCACCCCGTCGGGGTTCGCTTCACCCAGGTTGGATGTTCCTGCGTACGTGTCAGCCAGTTGCTGGAGCATCTGCTGAACCGAGTCTGTCACTCCCAAACTTTCCAAAGCAGCAAAGCCGATTTCGAAGACTCGGGTAGTCAAGCGCCATTGGTTGCCCTCGCGCGCGACATATCCCTCCTCCTCCAAAGTCAATAGAAAGCGCAGAACGGTCGGGTGCGGCAGGTCTACGGCACGCGACAACTCCGCCAACGTAGGTCGCCCGTTCTCTCGGAAAGCGCGCAGCACCGCTAGACAGCGTTGGATCGATCTATTATTCTTCATTCGTACACCCTGTGTACCGCTAGTTCACCTAGTGAACATCATAAACCAGGTGCCCTTGAGATGCAACCTGCTTCTTGAGGTCAGGAGACAACGAATGAAACGATGGATATTGGGCTTTAGCGCCGCTGTGGTGGGGTGCTGGGCAGCGACCGGTCAATCTGTTGCGAACGCCAGCGAGTCCTGGCCGAGTCGCCCGATCAAGTGGGTCGTGCCGTATCCGCCGGGCGGCACCACTGACATGCTGGCACGTATCGTCGGTGCCAAGCTCTCTGAACGACTCGGGCAGCCCGTGGTGATCGAGAACAAGCCAGGCGCTGGGGGCGATGTTGGCACGGCCTATGTTGCGAAACAGCCCGCTGATGGATACACCATCGTTATGGGCAATATTGGTCCTATTGCCATCAACCCCACGCTTACTCCCGACGCTCGCTTTTCTCCCACGCGAGATCTCGCGCCGGTGACGCTCCTGGCGGAGGTTCCCAACCTGCTGGTGGTCAACCCGCAACTGCCGGTCAAATCGGTGAAGGAACTCGTTCAGTACGCGAAGCAACAGCCCAATCCCTTGTCGTACGCAACGCCTGGCAACGGAACATCTTTGCACTTGGCGGGTGAACTGTTCGCTTCGACAGCGGGCCTGCGCATGGTTCATGTGCCATACCGCGGTAGCGGCCCCGGCCTGAACGACACGATGGCAGGCCATGTACCGATCATGTTTGACAACATGCCTTCGGCATTGAATCTCGTAAAAGGCGGAAAGGTTCGCGCACTCGCCATCACGAGTGCTGTCCGTTCCCCGTTGCTGCCGGACGTCCCAACGATGACTGAAGCTGGTCTGAGCAACTATCAGATCACTGGTTGGTTCGGCGTCTTGGTACCTGCCGCAACGCCGAAGCCGATCGTCACCCGTTTGGATGCCGAAATTCAAGCTGTACTCAAGATGCCTGACGTCCGCAGCAAGATTGGCGACATCGGCGGAATCATCTCTGGCGCAGGACGAGATGAGTTCGGCCGATTCATCCAGCAGGAGTCGGCGAAATGGCAAAAGCTCATTCGTACCGCGCACATCACCGTGCAGTAGGTCAGTTACTTTAAGGAAGAAGCAATGTTGAACTCGGTTGACAGAATCCTCGTTGCGGTGCGCGACCTCGATCAAGCAGAGCAGAACTACAGGGAAGTACTTGGGGCGCAGTATCTTGATGAGCTTGCAAGCGACCATCTGAATGCCCGTGGCCGTAGCCTGGTAATCGGCGAAAGCACGGTCGAACTTTGGACCCCGCGGGGAGCAGGGGTCGTAAGTGATCATCTTGATAGCTTCGGGGAAGGCCTCTTCTTTGGAGGGGTCTCGACAGCTAGCCTGGCTGAATGCCAGAGGTTCCTTGCCGAGCAAGGTATCCGATTTGCTGAAGCCGACGGCCGTCTCTATTTGAACGCGGGCGGCCTCTATGGCATGCCACTCGTTGTCAGCGAAGCGGCAGCGCGGGTTCGAGCGAATGGTCCTGTGTCGTTTCTGTACGAGCTCACCATGGTTCTCAGCACCGACTGGCGAGAAGTCGCGGATTGCTACGCGCGAAAACTGGGCCTGCAGCGCGACAAGGCAGTAGACATCACGTTCGCGCGATTTGGCTATGAAGGCACGCTGCTGATGTTCGCGCCGGATCGTCTCGATCGCATCGAATTGGCTGAAGCGCATGATCCCGCCTTTGCCATGGGCAGGTTTTCGGGCAAGCGAGGTGACGCACTTTACATGTGCTACATCGAAACGCATGATTTGGCGGACGTAATCAGGCGACTCGAATCGCGCAACGCAAAGTGGACCCGAAGGACCGACACGGGCAAGCCCGAGCAGGACGGCCTCTGGATCCATCCGAGCGCGCTGAATGGCGTCCTACTTGGTGTATCCCGAACCTCGTTGGCGTGGGGATGGTCCGGTAGCCCCGAGAAAGTCGAAGAGATTTCAGAGGTGCAGTCGTGATGCCGGAGATCTTCGATCAGCAATACATCGGGGGATCGTGGCGCCGTGCTTCTGGCACACAGCTCATCGACGTAGAGGACCCGAATACTGGCCTGGTATCGGCCCAAATTCTTCCAGGTACCGAGGAGGACGTCGGTCTCGCCTTGGGTGCCGCGCAGAACGCATTGGCCAGCTGGTCCGCAACATCCGTGTCGGACAAATGCGCAATTCTTAATCGCCTAAAAGACCAACTCACAAATCGGCAGGAGTCGTTGGCCGATGCTATCGCGGCTGAGGTTGGCACGCCCTTGAAGATCTCACGCATCGTTCAAGTCGACTCGCCCATTCGGAACATTGGGAACTTCGTAAAGCTGGCGGAAGGATTTCCATGGCAATCGCGAACGGGCCCATCTGTCATCGTCCGGGAGCCATTCGGCGTCGTGGCATGTATCACGCCATGGAATTTCCCGCTTCATCAGATCATTCTGAAGGTGGTGCCCGCGCTTCTGGCCGGGAACACAGTCGTGCTCAAACCAAGTGAATTGACGCCCCGAACAACGCGCCTTATCTGCGATGCCATCAATGACGCAGGCTTTCCTTCGGGCGTGGTGAACGTTGTGAACGGCTTGGGTGCGGTAGTGGGCGCAGCGTTGGCGCGAGCTGACGGCGTGGACATGGTTAGCTTCACAGGATCCACGGAAGCGGGTCGTGCAGTGTCTTGCTTGGCCGCGTCGACCATTAAGAAGGTGACGCTGGAATTGGGCGGCAAGTCGCCTTCCTTGGTATTGCCGGGTGCGGACCTGACTGTGGCCGTCAAGGGAACGCTCGCTTCCTGCTTCCTCAACAACGGTCAGACTTGCAGCGCGCTGACCAGGTTGATTGTTCACTCGCGTGATGTGTCGGCCGTCGAAGCCCTGGTGAAGCAAGAACTCGCCAAGTTCTCTGTCGGATCCAGCCTCGTCGAAGGCCATCGGATCGGCCCGCTCATTTCTGGCAAGCAGCGTGACCGCGTGCAGGAACTAGCGGAAAAAGGGGTAGCGGAGGGCGCCACGCTCATCGCGTCAGGCCAGGATGTTCCGCCTGCAGGATTCTTCGTCAGCCCGAAGGTGTTTCTCACAGATCAACATAACTATCTGGCCAAGGAAGAGGTGTTTGGCCCCGTGCTCTGCGTGATTCCCTACGACGAAATCGACGACGGCATCCGCATCGCCAACGCAACGGTGTATGGCCTGGCGGCGGCCGTTTGGGGCGATCCTGACCTCGCACTCGACGCCGCTAAGAAGATTCGTGCAGGACAGGTCGATATTAACGGCGCCCGATTCAACCCCGTAGCGCCCTTCGGCGGCTTCAAACAAAGCGGTGTTGGCCGGGAGGCGGGTCACGTCGGTTTGGATGAGTTCCTCGAGTACAAATCTATCCAAATGAACGAGGGATGACGGGATGTCTCTTATGCAGAAACAAGCTCTAGGGAACATTCGCGTATTGGATATGACGCGAGTGCTCGCAGGGCCATGGTGTACCCAGATGCTGGGCGACATGGGAGCCGATGTCATCAAGATTGAGCACCCATCGCGAGGGGATGATACGCGGCAGTGGGGGCCGCCGTATGCGATGACGAGTGAAGCGGAAGTGCTTGAGGATTCCACCTACTTCGCTTCCGCAAATCGGAACAAACGATCGGTTGGCGTGGACATCGCCAACCCAGACGGTGCGGATCTGATCCGTAAGCTCGTTCTTGAGTGCGACATCTTTGTAGAGAACTTTAAGGTTGGTGATCTGGCTCGTCGAGGGCTTGACTACGACAGTCTGAAAAAGATCAATCCGCGCCTGATCTATTGCTCTATCACCGGGTACGGCCAATCCGGGCCGTACGCTGACCGCCCCGGCTACGACTTCGTTTTCCAGGGGGAAAGCGGGCTGATGAGCATAACGGGCGAGCGTGATGACGAGCCTGGTGGTGGGCCACAGAAGGTCGGGATCGCCATTGCTGATCTGACGACGGGACTGTATGCGACGGTCGCGATCCTCGCCGCGTTGAACCACAGGAATGTCACGGGAGAAGGTCAGCACATCGATTTGGCACTGCTCGATTGTCTGGTTGGCTTGTCGTCGAATCAGGGATTGTCGTGCCTGATCAATGGCGCCGAACCGCACCGGTGGGGGAACGCGCATCCGTCTCTCGTACCGTATCAAGTCTTTGATACGGCAGACGGTAAGGTGGTAGTTGCTGTGGGGAACGATTCCCAGTGGCAACGCTTTTGCCAAGCGATCGACGCCAAAGAACTGGCCCGGGATTCGACGTTCTATTCCGCATCCGGACGCATTCGGAATCGAGAGGCGCTAATTGCGCAGGTGTCGTCGGTTCTTGCGGCGCGCCAAACCGAGCATTGGCTTGCCGCGTTCTCCGCAGCGGATATCCCGCACGGTCGTATCAATACCTACAAGGAAGCCTTTGCTCACCCACAGGTCATCCACCGTCAGATGGCGATCGACGTGCCGGTTGACAAAGGTATCGGCTCGGTACGGGGCATCGCCAATCCCATCAAATTCAGTAAAACGCCGGTGCACTACGTTCGGGCGCCCGCGAAACTCGGTCAGCACACAGAAGACGTGCTTTCCGACTTGCTAGAACTTTCCGCGGACCACATCGCCGGTCTCGAAGAACGTGGGGTGATTAGTTGCCAAACGTCAAAAAAGACACTTCAGGAGCAATCATGAGCATCCAAGCTAATAATGTCGGAAACGTCCTGGAGATTTGCATTGCGCGTCCAGAAAAGCGCAATGCGATCAGCGCCGCGATGTACCAGGAACTGACCCGTCTTCTGGATGAGGCCAACGCGGACAAGGAATGTGCCGCAGTCATCGTGCATGGTGCGGGCGGACACTTCACTGTCGGTGCCGATATCAATGATTTCCAGACCCGGCGGGGTAATGAAGATTCCCCTGCTGTCACGCTTCTCCGGAAGATGGCCGCGATCGATGTGCCGCTAATCGCAGCAGTCGAGGGACTGGCGATTGGAATCGGCGCCACGATGCTGCAACACGTCGATTTTGCCTACGCATCCCAAGATGCGCGCTTCCGCATGCCGTTCGTATCGCTGGGTCTGTGCCCCGAGGGCGCATCCAGCTACCTGCTCGAATCGCTGGTAGGTGTCCGGAAGGCACGTGAGTGGTTGATGCTTGGAAAGTTCTTTGATGCAGAAGAAGCTTTCGATGCCGGGCTTCTGACGTCGCTGACGCAGGACGGGGAAGCCCTTGCACGGGCGCGCGAAACGGCTGCCGAACTGGCAAAGCTTCCCAAGGCTTCGGTACGCGCGACAAAGCGGATGTTGAACCACGAGAATCGTGCCGCTGTGGGTTCTGCGCTCGACCTGGAAGTGAAGATGTTCGCCGAACTCTTGAATACCGAAGCCACTCAGGAAATCTTCAAATCCTTCCTGAACAAGAAGCGTTAAGAACGCCATGGCCGAGTTGATAAAAATCGAATCAGAAAATTTCGTCCGGGTCATTACGATGAATCGGCCGGATAAGAGAAACGCGCTGAACTCGGAAATGTGCGACGCGTTGCACGACGCGTGGCAAGACTTCGCGGGCTCAGAGGATCGCGTTGCCCTGCTACGTGCAGAGGGGTCGGTGTTTACGGCAGGCCTCGACACGAACGATCCACCGGATTCCTTTTGGCATGCCATTCCCAATGTCGCATTTGACATTGGAAAGCCGGTTATTGCAGCGGTTAATGGCCCCGTGATAGCGGCGGGCGTATCGATGCTTGCATTCTGCGATCTTTGTGTAGCGACTTCGGCAACGACCTTCGTTTATCCCGAAGGTCGCCTAGGCATGGCAGCCGGCTTGATTAGCTCGCTGGTCGGTCGGATTCCCCACAAGATCGCGATGGAGCTCATGTTGACCGGGCGCCCGGTATCCGCCCAACGGGCCTATGAAGTCGGATTCGTAAACGAACTCTGTGAACCAGGAAGCGAAACAGAGGCAGCTCTAGTGACAGCGCGTCAGATTGCGAGCGCAGCGCCGCTGGTACTGCGTTTCCTCAAACAGGCGGCGAGACACTCGATTCCGGTAGGACTGGTTGAGGCAGGCTATAGCGCCCAGTACCAAGCTCAGATGCTGGCCAGGAGTGAAGACGCCCGGGAAGGGGCGTTGGCGGCCAAGGAGCGTCGCGCTCCCGTTTTCGTGGGCCGCTAGGACTAACTAACACAGTAGGGGACTGAGAAATGGATCTGAATTTCACAGAAGAAGAGCAGGAATTTAGAAAAGAGGTACATGCGTGGATCGACGCCCATTTGCCGAAGGAGATCTCGCACAAGGTGCACAACGGACTGCAGCTATCCCGCACCGATATGCAGCGTTGGCACCAAATTCTGGGGAAAAAGGGTTGGCTGACGTATAAGTGGCCAGTCGAGTTCGGCGGCACGGGCTGGACACCAGTGCAGCGGCACATATTCGAGGAAGAGTGCGCGTTGGCAGGAGCACCGCGACTCGTGCCCTATGGGCCTGTCATGGTGGCACCAGTCATCATGGCATTTGGTAACGCTGAGCAACAGGCGCGCTTCTTGCCCGGCATTGTGACGGGCGATGTTTGGTGGAGCCAGGGTTACAGCGAGCCGGGATCGGGTTCCGACCTGGCTTCGCTCAAGACACGAGCGGAGCGAAAGGGAGACAAGTACATAGTCAATGGTCAAAAGATCTGGACCACGTTGGCTCAGTACGGGGAGTGGATTTTCTGTCTCGTCCGGACCAATACAGAAGGGAAGCCGCAGGCAGGGATCAGTTTCCTGCTCATTGACATGCGTTCGCCTGGCGTCACGGTTCGGCCCATTAAGCTGCTGGACGGCGAGTGCGAGGTCAATGAGGTCTGGTTCGACAATGTTGAGGTCCCCGTTGAGAACCTGATTGGCGAAGAAAATAAGGGCTGGACCTATGCCAAACACCTTCTCAGTCACGAACGCTCGAACATTGCAGAAGTCGGGCGTGCCAAGCGTGAGCTCCGACGCCTGAAGCGAATCGCGGCTGCAGAAGGCATGATGGACGACCCTCGTTTCAAAGACGAGGTTTCGAAGCTCGAGGTAGATATTATCGCGCTCGAAATGCTGGTTCTTCGCGTTATCTCGGCAGAAAAATCCGGGAAGAATCCATTGGATATCGCAGGCCTACTGAAAATCCGAGGCAGTGAGATTCAACAGCGCTACAGTGAATTGATGATGCTGGCTGCAGGTCCCTATAGCCTCCCATTTATTCAAGACGCTATGTTGACGGAGTGGGATGGCGAGTTCCCAGGTGGAGAGCGACGGAACGCTCCGCTTGCCGCGACATATTTTAATCTGCGGAAAACCACTATCTACGGTGGCTCCAATGAAGTGCAGCGTAACATTGTTTCGCAAGTGGTCCTCGGATAAAGGAGTAGAGCATGGATTTCGAATTCACTGACGACCAGGACCAACTGCGAGATGCAGTAAGAAAGTGGGTAAAGCGTAGCTATACGTTTGAGCACCGTCGCAGTTCCGAGAGCAGCGGCGGATTTTCCCCGGACGCGTATTCGGAGCTTGCGGAGCTTGGGCTGACTGGACTTTACGTCCCAGAAGAGTATGGCGGCGTCGGTATGGGGCCGGTCGACGTTATGGTGGTTATGGAGGAACTGGGGCGGGGCATCGTACTCGAACCGCTGGCGCAAGTTCTACTTGCGGGTGCAGTGCTGTCGAACTACGCCGAAGCAAGCGTACGTGCGGCGTGGCTGCCTACGATCGCTTCTGGAGAAAGTCTGGTCGTACTGGCCCAGCAGGAGCGCGCGAATCGTTATCGCATCGATACGTGCGAGACGCGAGCAGTCGAGACGGCGGAAGGTTGGGAGCTTACTGGGAGTAAGAGCCTCGTGCCGGTTGGCGATCATGCTGCTGCGTACATTGTACCCGCCATGATTGCTGACACTCTCGGAGCGTTCCTTGTGGAGCGCTCCGCCCCAGGTGTATTGGTACACCCTTATCAAACTGTCGACGGCTCGCGCGCCGCGGAGCTGACGTTGTCGAAGGCGCCGGGCACGCTAGTCACCCGCGAAGGCCAGGATTGCCTGTCGTATGCCGTGGATCTTGGCATTGCAATGACGTGTGCAGAGGCCGTGGGCGTGATGGACGTAACCCTGGAGGCTCTGGTGGATTACATGAAGACGCGCAAGCAGTTCGGCGTCGCTATCGCGAGCTTCCAAGCGTTGCGTCACCGCGTCGCAGATATGAAGATGAGTCTAGAGCTCGCGAGGTCTATGAGCTACTACGCCTCGCTCAACGTCAACGCGCCGGCGAACCAGAGACGTCGCGCCATGGCACAAGCGAAATATCAGTTGGGCGGGTCGATGCGATTCGTCGGCCAGCAGGCCGTGCAATTGCACGGTGGGATTGGAATGACGGATGAGTATATCGTCAGCCACTATTTTAGACGCCTTACCCAAATGGAATCGGTGTTCGGAGATACGCTGCATCATCTGGCGCAGATGTCGGACTCCATGCATCCCGAGCTTGACAAGGCTGCCTAAGGCGCCGCGAAGAGTAAGTGCTCGATGAATTGCGATGGCGGGTGACCCTCATCGTTTCCGGCAGCGCGGTGGTACATCCTCGCGCTGCTCATAGTATCGGACCGGGATAGTAGCGTAATTGATGCAGACGCAACTTCAGTCACGAAGCCAAGTCGGGATCCATGATATTTTTCTTCCAATTCCAATGAAAGTGACTTCGTTGAGTGGCGAGCAGATAATCATCCGACAAGGCTATTCACGCGTAATTAAAGAGGGGAAGTTCGTGAAGCTCCCCGCTTTTTCTCCTGCGAGTCTGTTCTTGGGCGGCTCTATTTTTAAGAGCTCGCATTGCAGCTTCGATCTGGATGTAACTAGTTATTCTGTGGTGCGTGATCAACCAATGCACGATCTGTGGGATTCCAGGCCGCTTTGGGAGGCAATTTCATTGTCGGTGTTTATGAATCCAAAGGAAGCTTGGAATATTGCAGATATAGCGGATAGTTTGCAGACAACATCCTCGAGAGTCAGGCGGACCCTCTTCAGCCAGGGCAATTGCTTCACGGAAATATGTAACACGCAGCGGCTTATGCGTTCGCTGTTCGAATTGGCAGGACTGGAAAGATCTATACCGGATATTTCGAACAGAATTGGGTGGAGCCAATCCTATGACTTTGAGTCATCTTTCTATAATAGATTTAAAGTTTCGGCAGATGTTATTTGCGGAATGAAATTTTATGCCCGCTAGGCGATCTATTTAGAGGAGCTCTACTGAACGTTTGCCAGCCATCAACCGCTTCGAAAGAGATGGGCGGCCGTTGGGCAGGCCGCCCTCTTTTGCGATGGAAGTACCATCCGCCCCAGCCTCGCGCGCGCAGGCTGCTCGTGCCGCCGTGATGCCGGCGGCCGTTGCCCCGATGACTACGATTTGCTTAGGGGAATCATCAGAGAGCCTCGTGAATCTCGATTGCCAACGCCGGACAGATCCCAGCAGCCAAGCGTGCAGATTTTGTATTGATCGGCCGACGGATCGGCATTCAAAAGAATGACGATTCCGTCATCCTTTTGGTCGAACAGATCCGGCGCATTGACGACGCATTGGCCGGAACCGCAGCATTTTTCGGGATAGATTGTGATTTTCATCGTGATTCGCCGTAGTGGATTTACCAGCTAACGGGCAGTGCCCTAACACCATACATGAGCGAATCGCTCTTGAACGCGAGGCTCTCGATGGGCACGGCCAGCCGAAGATTCGGCAGGCGCTTCAGTAGGGCGGTGAACATGATCTGCATTTCGACTCTGGCGAGAACTTGTCCCATGCACTGATGCGGGCCGTATCCGAATGCGATCTGTGTCCGGGCATCACGGCGGAGGTCAAAGACGTGGGGATCTTTGAACTGCTCCTGGTCGCGATTTGCGGAAATACTAAGCACGACAACGGGATCACCGGCTCGGATCAATTGCCCATTCACGACAACGTCCTCCAGTGCGACACGTCGCGTCCCGGACTGTATGACATCCAGGAAGCGTAGCATCTCCTCCACCGCGTTTGGAACGAGGCTTGGATTCTGGCGAAGCTCTTCCCAGATGTCCGGCCTCTGAAGTAGGAAGAGCACCCCCATCGACGTCGTATTTGCCGTCGTCTCGTGCCCGGCAATCAGCAGAAGCCTTCCAAGCGAGACCACGTCTGTTTCAGTGATATCGCCCTTCCGTACATGATTAACGATAAGGCGACTGAGGATGTCCTCCCCGGGGCTTTCGGATCTCTTCGCCACCAGTTCACGCAGGTATTCGCACAACGCTTGATTCGCGGCGCTAGCCTCTTCCCTCGTCGCGGTGCTCGACGTCATGATCATCGCCTGTTCTTGGAAGAAGTCGTGATCGTCGTATGGAACACCAAGCAACTCTGAGATAGCCAATGCTGGTGTCGCCAATGTAAAGGCGCTAACCAGGTCAGAAGGCTGCGGCCCCATCGCAAAATCTTCCAAGAGCTTGTCCACGATGGCCTGAAGTCGCGGCCGCAGATTCTCGATCTTTCGGATCGTGAATTCGCTGGTCAGCATCCGCCGTTGCTCTGAATGCTTGGGTTCATCCATGGTAATGAAGGTCCGGTTACTACTCCGAACAACCTTTACTGCGGCGCTGGAAGAGGGAAATCCCGGATGTGAGACGTCGGAGCTAAAGCGAGAGTCCGACAAGACAGCGCGAACATCGTCATAACGCGTGACAAGCCAAGCGATCTTTCCGTCCCAAAGCTTACCTTGTGCCAATTCGCCCTTCTGTTGCATCTGGAAGAACACCGGCGGCGGCGCCAAGGGATCTACGCGCTTAGGGGGGAAATCTGGGATTCCGCCGCTGTCGCCCTCAGCGTGAAAAGGACACGCTGATTTCGGCTCGTTCGCAGCCGCATCAAAAGGACAGCGCCCTTCTACCGCGGAAGATGGGTTGGAGGAAGGGGTGGGAGCAGGCGACTCCGTCATGGAAATATCTCCGAGGGCGATTGGTGGCTAATGTTAGGTAGCCTACCTATGTGGCGCAAAGGGGGGTTTACCCTCAACAACAGAATCGAAGGTCGACCCGTAGACATCAGAAGAAAGCGGAGAACCCATATGTGGCGATATGCCCGCCGACGTTGGAGTGCTTGCCCGCCCGCAACACCATCGCCATGGCATTCCAGCGCGCCATGGCGGCCAGTCGGCGCTCGATCGAGGTGTCGCCTGGGTACGGCTGCTCGCCCGATTCGGCAATCGTATTGACGTAGGGCGTCGTGATTGCGCCATGGAAATCCCCGTGTCGGGCCGCGTCCGATTCATGCAGGCGGCCGATCAGGTAGTGGGCGCGTTCGCGGCCTTCCACTTCGGTCACGGCGGCCAGGGCCTCAATCCATTCCTGGGTTTCCTGCGGGTCCACATCCAGCGGCAATACGTGTAGCGGCAACACCGGGGCATTCATCTCTGTCTCCATGGGATTGACGGGGCTTCGGTTCGCATCAGGCCCGGTCGGATAGGCGTGGCCATTGCGCTTCAAATAAATTGCAGTTGCAATCGTCTGGGCATTGTGAGCGCTCTGCGGCATAATTGCAACTGCAACTATTGGAGATACCATGTCGACTGAGAAGCCGGATTTGTGGTTTTCGTTTGTACGGTCGCACCGGGCCTTGATACGTGAGGTGGATCGGCGTCTTGCCGAGGCTGGACTGCCTGTCTACGCGTGGTACGACGTGCTGTGGGGGATTGAAAGCGGGCCGGAGGAAAGCCGCCGGATGCATGAGCTGGCCGATGTGCTTGCCATCGAGCGGTACAACCTGACTCGCCTGATTGACCGGCTGGAGCGTGAAGAGCTGGTGACCCGTATCCGGTCAGAGGAAGACGGCCGCGCCGCGTTCGTGTCCGTCACACGGCAAGGTAAGGCCTTGCGCAAGAAGATGTGGGGCATCTACGAGGCGGCGGTCAAAGAACTGTTTCTGGCCGAGTTCCGGCCGGAAGACATCGGGCGATTTTCTCGTGCGCTGGATGCGGCGGCAGCCAAAGCGGGGTGGCCGAAATAGGTTCGAACTCCCTTTTCGTGCGGTGACGCTTCTGGCTCGCGCCGGAGGGGACGAATGTGTCCGCTTTTTGGGACACGTTCGACTTAGTTGGCAACGGCGGTACCCTGACGCCTCAATCAAAGGTCAGTGGCATGACCGGCGCTTACCGGCCCACCCTAAGCGGACATCAGGATGGAGCAGAGACTGATATCCATTAGGCGCCCCGCATGACTGAAGAATTCCCTCAGAACGTTGTCTGCAACGCTTCATTTAATAGCTGGACAACGTATGCTTCGACCGCTTTGTGCCCGGTGAGGGCCTAGCTAGAGCGACGGCTGAGTTCCGTCCGTAGCGACAAAACGTAGTTTGGCTCACCAACTATTGGGGCGGCGCCGTACTTTCGCGAACTACAAGGTCAGGCTCGAACTCGGTCTGAATGCGTTTGGACCCGCCTTCAATCTGATCAACCAGGTTACGAGAAGTAAGTTCGCCAATCAGAACGGGATTCGAGTGTACGGTCGTGAGTGCGGGCGTCATCAGTTCCGCCATCTGCCAGTCGCCGAAGCCTGTAACTGAGATGTCGCTCGGAACCGATAGTCCCAATGTGCGGCACTCCGCGATCGCTGCCACAGCAACGAAGTCATTGATGCATATCAGGGCAGTCGGCTGTTCCTGATGCGGCAGCGAGTCATTACGCTCGAGACAGGTCCGAACCGCTTGCCGGACGGCAGATGCTTCGTACGGTGTCGGGAGAATGCGGTCGTCGGGTATCGAAATGCCGTTCTCACTGAGGACGTCTTGGATGCCCAGAAGTCGTTGAGAGGAGAGAAATTGAGTCTCTAGTGGCCCTGGGAGGACGGCAAACTTTCGATGTCCCTGTTTGACCAAATAGCTCGTCAACCTGCGCATCGCCAAGCGATTGTCATATCCCACCGTGGGATGCATACCCTCACGATCGACGGCCCACATTAGGACATACGGAATGGCATGCTTGTGGATTAGCGAGAAGACGTCAGGGTGATGCTGTGACCCGATAATGGCGATTCCGTCGACTCTGCGCTCCAAAAGCGCGCGCGCGCAGCGTAGTTCTGTCTCACTGTCGTCCCGGTGGCACGTCAATAAAACGGTGTATCCGAGCCGATCGAGCTGCGCCTCTAAGGTATCGACCGCTTTCGCGTAAAGCTCGTTCATCAGTGTCGGCGCAATGATGCCGACCGATCGCGTGCGCCCTTGACGCAGGTCCCGAGCCGAGGAAGACGGGACGTAGTTGAGGCTTGCGATGGCGTTCTGCACGCGCTCCAGCGTGTCAGGTCGCAGCCGATCCGGCGATGTCAGTGCACGGGAGACTGTTGCCGAGGAAACGCCGGCGAGGAGGGCGACTTGCTTGACATTCACCATATCGGATCAGCGGTTATCTTCAGCCTGGGATATCGGCCGACTGCCGTCATTGTAACGACCTTGGTAGTCCACAGGCAGTTTCCGTCGTCGGGGGGTATCCCGACGACGGACCGGCATTCCCGGTGAGGGCTAGTCGAGCCGGACCTTTGCTGAATCAGCCACGCGCTTCCATTTCGTAACTTCGGTGCGCAGAAACGCATCGAATGCTTCCGGGGTGCCGCCTGCGATCTGCGCGCCTTGAGCCATCAGCTTGTCGCGGACCTCCGGATCCTGAAGGGCTTTGTTGAACTGGCTGTTCATCTTAGCAACGATGGCTGGTGAGGTCCCGGTCGGCACCATAAATCCACCCCAAGAAACGGCTTCGTATCCGCTTATCCCGAGCGCTTCATCTACCGTCGGCACATCGGGCAGTGCCGGCAATCGAGTCTTGCTCGTGACCGCAAGAGCCCTGAGTTTTCCACTCTTGACATGTGGCATTCCAGCAAGCGCGGTGGGAAGGGCAACATTGATCTGCTGACCGAGCACGTCTGTGAGCGAAGGCGCGTCTCCCTTATAGGGAACGTGGTTCATCTTGACGCCAGCCATGGTACTAAGGAGTTCCCCGGCCAGATGGCTGCCCGAACCGTTGCCTGCAGATCCAAAGGTAATCTGTCCTGGCTTGGCCTTTGCTAATGAGACCAGTTGGCGCAGGTCCTTCACCGGCGAATTTGCTGCCGTGACGATAATGAGCGGCACCTTTGTCACCAAGACAACTGGCGTAAAGTCTTTCAGCGTGTCATAAGGAAGTCTCCCGTATACGGCCGGGTTGATGGCATTCGGCCCAAGGTTGGCCATCAGCACGGTGTAGCCGTCAGGCTGCGCCTTCGCAACGGCTTCATTAGCGATGATGCCGTTTGCGCCAGGCCGGTTCTCCACAACAACAGACTCTCCCCATGCCTGGCTAAGCTTAGCGCTTAGGAGCCTGGCGGTCACGTCTGAGGCGCCGCCAGGGGGATATGGAAGAACGACCCGAATCGGCTGGACCGGCCATTCCTTAGCGTGGGCGGCGGCCAGACCGATGGTCAGTGTCACTCCGCAAACGGCTAATGCCCCCGCAATTCGTAGCAATCGATGCATGTCTGTCTCCTTTGAACGTGATCTTTATGGTGATCACTGTGGTCGGGCGGATTACACGTCAGATCGTCCCATCGCGGCGCATTGCCTCAATTTGCTCCACAGACTTCCCGAGCTCATTTTTCAGGATGGTTTCAGTGTGTTCGCCCAGCGCTGGGGGCGCGCGAAGGTAGTCGATACTGCTGCGAGAGAACTTGATAGGGTTCGCAACCTGGGGCGCGCTTGCACCGCTGCTGTGGGGCAAAGAGAAAACCATTTCACGCGCCCGGATATGGGGATCCTCCAGTGCTTCTGGAATGCTCTGGATCGGGCCACAAGGTACGCCGACCGATTCCAGCAGTTTGAGCCACGTGTCTCTCTCTTCTTCTTCAAAGCGAGCCGAGAGCACCTCCACAAGACTTTCACGGTTCTTTAGACGATCCGCATTGCGTCGATAGCGGTCATCATCCGGAAGATTGATTAAACCCAGCGCTTCGCACATGGCTCGGAACTGCCGGTCATTACCGACTGCTACGATCAGAGAGCCATCGCTTGCAGGGAATGACTGATAAGGTGCGAGATTGGGGTGCGCGTTGCCCCAACGACGCGGGTGGCTCCCGCCCACCAAATAGTTCGAGGCCTGGTTTGCCAGCCACGCCACCTGCGTATCCAGCAGGCTCATATCGATGTACTGCCCGCGGCCACTGCCGACTCGCTCAAATAGCGCGCTGACAATTGCAACGCTTGCATACATGCCAGTCATCAAGTCCGATATGGGCACCCCGCATTTTTGCGGGCCGCCACCGGGGACGCCGTCGCGCTCGCCTGTGATGCTCATCAGCCCGCCCATGGCTTGCACCACGAAATCGTATCCAGCCCGCTTGCGGTATGGGCCCGTCTGCCCGAAGCCGGTGATGGAGCAGTAGACGAGCCGAGGATTGATCTCACTCAGGGTCTTGAAGTCCAACCCGTAACGTTGCATATCGCCGAACTTGTAGTTCTCAACGAAGACGTCGCAATCTTTGACTAGCTCGTGCAGCAAATCCTGACCGACCTTGCTGCTGACATCCAGAGTGATCGAACGCTTCCCGCGATTGGCGCAAAGGAAGTACGCCGACTCTTCCGTCGTCGTGCCATCCTCACGAGTAAGGAACGGCGGGCCCCAAGCTCGCGTGTCATCGCCGGTGCCGGGACGCTCAACCTTCATCACGTCAGCGCCCAGGTCGGACAATAGTTGCGTGCTCCAGGGTCCAGCAAGGATCCGGCTCAAGTCTAGGACCTTGATACCTGCAAGGGGGCCTGCCATATCTCCTACTCCTCTTTTTTGAGTTTCTAACTAATTAGCTCGGGTCGAACAGCACGCCAGGGTTCAAGACCTGGTGCGGATCAAAGGCCTGCTTGGCGGCCTTTAGCGCGGTGCAGAACAGCTCCGGCCGTTCCTTGTCGTACCAAGGGCGATGGTCCCGACCAAGCGCATGGTGGTGGGTCACCGTACCGCCTGCGTCCACCATGGCTTGCTCTCCAATGCGTTTGATCGCTTGGAACTGCTCGGGCAATCGAGCCTTATCGCCATAGGCAAACCACGTGAAATATGGCGCAGGGCCATCAGGGTAGAGGTGGGTAAAGCGGCAAGTCACCGAACCCGGGCGGCCGGTAACTTCGCGAATGGCCCGATGCGTTTCTGCCTTGACGTGCGCGTGAAGAGCGGCGAACTTGTCCCACGTGCACGCGGTTTCCATGGTCTCGCGCATGACGCCGCGAGCAATGGCGTACTCGCGCAGGTATGGGCCGCGCAGGAACTTGTTTCGCCAGCTCGATGTCGCAGCGTCCGCACCACCTTGGTTTCCGCTGACCGGATCATCGTCCCATTCGCCGCCGCACTCCGCGCAAATTTCCAGTGCTCGCTTCAGGCGTGCCTCGACCGGGTGGTCGGCGGACTCGAATCCCAGCACGAGAATGTCATAGCTGCCGTCGCTCGAACCCGTGTACAAGGCTTCTTCGCGTTCCACAAGGCGGGCATTGGCAGGGTTCAGTCCAGATTGAGACAGTACCCGTGTGGCCTCGACAGCGCGCGCATAGTCACGGAAACGTACGGTCACCTGCTTGCGGAAGACCGGCCGGCGGTGAAGCTTGACCCACGCCTCGGTAATGATGCCCAGTGCGCCTTCGGAGCCGAGGAAAAGTCGATCCGGATTGGGTCCCGAACCCGATACCGGGAAACGTCGGGATTCAATGGCACCCTGGGGCGTTACCACTCGCATGCTCTCGACGTGGTCGTCGATCTGAGTGAACGCGGTCGCAAAGTGGCCTGCTGCTCGCGTTGCGATCCAACCCCCCAGTGACGAGAACTCCCACGCTTGCAGGAAGAATCGCATGGTCAGGCCGGTGGGCTTGAGCTGTCGTTCCAGCTCCGGGCCAAGGACGCCCGCTTGAATGCGCGCGGCCTGCGATGTTTGGTCTACCTCCAGCACTTTGTTGAAGTGCTTCATGTCGATGGACACCACGCCACGGTAACGATCGTGCTCGGGCGGATTCACGCCGGCCACGACGCTGGTGCCGCCGCCGTACGGAACTGCAGCAACGTTCTGGCGCCCGCACCAGTCGAACAGGTCCACGATGTCCTGCTCAGTGCGCGGGTAGGCGATGACGTCCGGCGGGTTGGAAAATTCCCGGCGCATTGCGCGCGCAACATCCATGGTGCCCGCGCCGTAGGTGTGATACAGGCGGTCGTAATGATCGCTTGTGCAGATTTCGCGAAGCGACGCGGGCAGCTGTACGCGAGGTTTGCGCAGCGAAATTTCTTCGGGCGTCGGAAAAGGTGTCGCTTCGAAGTGCTCGACACCCAGCAAGCGTGTCCACGCTGCCTCGAACTCCCGGATTTCGTCCGGCGTGACGGTGTCACCCTCATAGCCCCACCCGTAAAACTTACGACGACGTTCCTGCATTGTTGCCTCCTGTGTGATGTGGTAATCGATTACATACGTTACGGTAACCTGCATCAGAGACTGTAAATAACCAATGCCAGTACGGTGATGAGGCGAAAACAGCACTGCGTGCAATCGATTACATAAGTTTAGATTGGTGCGGCATAATGTCAAGCAGTTAACGCAGTCGCGGCCATGGGTTGGAGCAGGAGTCGACGAAGAGATCGGATCGCTAAGAGACCTTCCCGCGGCGAGGTCACTGTGGGTTGGAGAGCGACTTACTTGGTGGTCTTCCCTTGCAGGGCGTCACGTACGTCCTTGCCTGAGGACCCAGTGAGTCGATCCTGAGCAAGCAATCTGGGGGCGCTTGCTCGTTGCAGCGTTGGCATGGTGCTCGAGCGACAGAGCAGCAAGAAGTGTGGCCGCTCCCTAGGCCTCAAGCGATGACATGCGGCATATCCGCCCTGGGTAGCCCACCAAACGGAGAGAAGATATGGCCCTGCAACACATCCCGCCCATTCAATGTCTTGTCACCTTCGAGACGGTTGCAAGGCTTCGGAGCGCCACACGTGCCGCCGACGAGTTGTGTGTAACAACCAGCGCCGTGAGTCATCGAATCCGCCAGCTTGAATCTCACCTCGGTGTTGAACTCTTCGGGCGGAGTGACTTCACGCTTTCTGCACATGGTGCAGCGTACCTGGCGAATGTCCGAAGCGGCCTCGCTGCGCTACAGCAGATGCCGGTCAAAAATGGAAAAGCCTCTTCCACGCGACTGCGGGTCGCGGTGACCCCAACTTTCTCCAGGCAGTTCCTGATGCCCAAACTGGAACTGTTCCGCAACAAGTATCCGGACATCGACCTTATCTTGCAGGTCTCCATCCCATTCCTGGACGTCACAGCCGAGCCATCCGATTTGGAAATCCGGTACGGCGCCGGCGGATATGCGGACGTCGATCATCGCGTCGTTCTCTCGGAGGAGGTGGCGCCGGCTTGCAGCCCTACCTATCTCAACGAGTTCGGCCCCTTCGAAGGCTTCGAAATGGCGGGTGAAATCGACCAGGCGCGTCTGATACGTAGCCCGCTTGAGCCTTGGACGACATGGTTCTCCTCATGTGGATTGACGAGAACGGAGCCGCATGTGGGCGCTCAATTCAACGATCTAGGGCTTCTCTATGACGCAGCCGCGTGCGGGTTCGGCGTGGCACTAGTGAGGACCCGTATGGCGCAGTCATGGCTAGAGGGGGGGCGACTCATCCGCATATCGGATCGATCCGTGCCTTCACCGATGGCGCACTACTTATGCTGGGAACCTGGGGCCCTGGAGAGATGGGAGTGCGCCGCCTTTATGGAGTGGCTCACCGACTCGCTAAGTTGAGCGGCCCAAACACGGCAATCAAGTTTTCTGCAACTCAACCGCAAATAACTCTCAACCTGCTATATCGCGTGATTGTCTACAGTCAAGTCATGGCGTCTCGTCGACGCCTTTGACAGAAGTGTATTAGAACCTCCCCACACAATGCATCGCATTCATCGCTCAACGTTTGAGCCTCAGCGCCCGGAAGCAACGCTCCGCCTTGGAGCTGCAGCATCCGTCCAGGCTGATTGCGCGGTTCGCCGGCTCGCTACGGTCGCGCCGTCGCTCCGCACTGATTATCCAATAGACCGGCACAGCACGACGCAGCTTCATCGCACCAGGAGGGCAAAGTCATGAATGCGACGCGTGACGGCTGGTTGGCACATCCTACTGACGCTGAGCGGAGGGAAGCCCGGCGTGCGGAAGTGGTTTCCGCGCTAGAAGGCGTGCTGCCTAGGGACCTTATCCTGTCGCAGCGCGAGGACACCCAGCCATTTGAATGCGATGGCCTTACGGCCTATCGGGCGCAGCCGCTCGTCGTGGTGCTTCCCGAAACAGAAGAGCAGGTTGTTGCCATTCTGCGAACGTGCAAGACGCTCGGTGCGCCCGTCGTGGCTCGGGGCGCAGGCACGGGATTGTCAGGCGGTGCGCTCCCACATGAGATGGGCGTGCTCCTTTCGCTCGCTCGTTTTAACCGGATCGTCAGGGTAGATCCTGTGAGTTGTACCGCAGTGGTCCAATGCGGTGTACGCAACGCCGCAATCAGTGAGGCAGCCGCTACGTATGGGCTGTACTACGCCCCCGATCCGTCCAGCCAGATTGCCTGCACGATCGGTGGAAACGTGGCCGAGAATTCCGGAGGCGTCCATTGCCTCAAGTACGGACTCACGTTGCAGAACGTAATGAAAGTACGGGGATACACCATTCAGGGCGAGGCGATAGAGTTTGGATCGGAAGCCCTTGATGTCCCTGGGCTCGATTTGCTCGGCGTCGTTGTAGGCAGTGAAGGGATGCTCGCAGTGACATTGGAAGTCACCGTCAAGTTAATTCCTAAGCCAGAACTTGCGCGATGCATCGTTGCAAGCTTCGACACCGTCGAAGCCGCTGGTGACGCCGTAGCCAACGTCATCGCGGCCGGCATCATCCCAGCCGGCCTGGAACTGATGGACAAGCCGATGACCGCCGCCGTAGAGGACTTCGTGCATGCTGGCTATGACCTGGACGCGGCCGCAATCCTATTGTGCGAGAGTGATGGGACGGCGTTGGAGGTCGAGGACGAGATTGTGAAGATGAATGCCGTCCTCACCGCCAGCGGGGCCACTCGTCTTGAAGCAAGTCAGGACGAGGCGCAGCGTCTTCGTTTCTGGAGCGGGCGAAAGAATGCATTTCCCGCGACGGGGCGCATGAGCCCGGATTACCTGTGCATGGATTCCACGATTCCTCGCAAGAGTCTCGCTGCGATCCTTCGAGCAATCAGCGAGATGGAGGTGCGCTATGGGCTTCGCTGCGTGAACGTGTTCCACGCCGGCGACGGGAATCTACATCCGCTGATCCTTTTCGACGCCAACAATCCCGAAGAACTGCACCAGGCGGAGCAATTCGGCGCTGAGATTCTGGAAACAAGCGTCACGCTTGGCGGGACGGTGACCGGAGAGCACGGTGTGGGCGTGGAGAAGCTGAACTCAATGTGCGTTCAGTTCTCAGGCGCAGAGCGAGAACAAATGTTTGCGCTGAAACGTGCATTCGATCCGCAATCGCTCTTGAATCCTGGGAAGGTAATTCCGACGCTGCATCGATGTGCCGAATATGGTCGCATGACTGTTCGGCGTGGGATGCTGCCGCATCCAGAAATCCCGAGGTTCTAGAATGACGACGATCCCCACGGAAGTGTCTCATCTGATTGAGACAGTCCTGCATGCAAGAAAAACGAAGACCTCTCTCAACATCGTTGGCGGCGGTACGAAATGCTTCTACGGTGAAGAGCCGTCGGGTGAACCGTGTGATGTCCGGCGCCTCAGCGGAATTTGCAGCTATGAACCGTCTGAGCTGGTTGTCACCGCTCGTGCAGGCACACCGCTAGAAGAACTTGAGGCCGTGCTGGCCGAGCACAATCAGTACCTTGCCTTTGAGCCGCCACGCTTTGCTAAAGGAAGTACTGTCGGAGGAGCGGTCGCGGCAGGTCTGAGCGGGCCAGCACGCGTCGGGGTAGGGTCCATTCGGGACTTCGTTCTCGGCGCGACCATGATTAACGGCAAAGGCGAGCTTCTGACATTCGGCGGGCAAGTGATGAAGAACGTTGCCGGTTATGACGTTTCGCGTCTCCTGGCGGGCTCAATGGGAACACTCGGTGTTATCTGTGAGGTCTCGCTGAAGGTTCTGCCCATTCATTCATCGAGGATCACCCTGTTCATTGAACGCGACGAAGCAGGGGCGTTGTCTCTCTTAAACGGGCTGACTCGGCAAGCATTGCCAGTCAATGCGAGTGCCTGGCACGACGGAAAGCTGTTCCTCCGACTGAGTGGTGCAGCCTCTGCTGTCACGGAAGCCAGAAAGCGTTTGGGCGGGACTGAGCTGGAACCAGACGAAGCGTTGTCCTGGTGGGATGCCGTCCGCGACCACCGCCACGACTTCTTTTCACAGAGCGACGCGCCTCTCTGGCGTGTTTCCGTTCCGGCAGTCTCCCAACCCTTCTTGGCCGCGAATCAGCTTATTGAATGGGGTGGTGCATTGAGATGGCTATACACCGACGATCCCATCGAGGACGTTCGGGAAATGGCGTCATCGCTTGGTGGTCACGCCACGCTGTTCAGGGATCCGCATCATAGGAGCGGCGTGTTCACGCCACCGAGCGATGCGCTCTTCGAGATTCATCGCAATCTCAAGCAAGCGTTTGATCCCGATGGCATCTTCAATGTTGGTCGACTCTACCCCGGCCTGTAAGGGGCTCCATATGCAGACAAAACTAAGTCATGAGTTTGCCAACACTCCAGAAGGGGCGGAGGCCGAAGAGATTCTGCGCAAGTGCGTGCATTGCGGCTTTTGTACGGCAACGTGTCCGACTTACCTGCTTCTGGGCGATGAACGTAACGGACCCCGGGGACGCATCTACTTGATGAAGCAGTTGCTTGAGGGGGAAGAGGTCACAGCAAGCACCCAACAGAATCTAGACCGCTGCTTGACGTGCCGGAACTGTGAAAGCACCTGTCCCAGCGGTGTCGAGTACGGCAAGCTAGTTCACATTGGGCGGAAGCTAGTCGATGAGCGAATTCCTCGTCCGCCAAAAGACCGCGCGGTGCGTTGGCTGCTGCGTGAGGGGCTAACTTCGCCATTGTTCTTGCCGGCCATGAAGATTGGCCGAATGGTTCGGCCGCTACTTCCTTCCAAGCTCGCCAACAAGCTTACGCCGAGCAGACCTGCGGGTCAGCGCCCAACGCGCCGCCACGCCAGGAAAGTGCTCATGCTCGAAGGTTGTGTGCAGCCGGCGATGATGCCGAACATCAATTCTGCGACCGCGCGGGTACTCGATGCAGCCGACTTTCAGGTTGTAAGTGTTCCTCGAGCCGGTTGCTGTGGCGCGATCCGGCTGCACACCGGAGATCACAAGGGCGGCCTCGATGATATGCGCAGAAACATCGACGCCTGGTGGCCGGCGATTTCCAGCGGTGAAGTCGAGGCAATTGTCATGAACGCGTCCGGCTGCGGCGCGACCGTGAAGGACTACGCCGACTTGCTAAAGCATGACGCGGAGTACGCCGAGAAGGCAGCTCGGGTTAGCGAGTTGACCCGCGACCTGAGCGAATTGCTTCCTGAACTTCTGCCAAGACTGCGCGGCAAAGTCAAAGCGTGCGACAAGCCGGCCTTGGCGTTCCATCCGCCGTGCACGCTGCAACACGGCCAGAAGCTGCGGGGAGTGGTGGAGGAGCATCTGGGACAGTTGGGCTTTTCCGTTCATCGTGCCAGCGTGGAGAGTCACCTTTGTTGCGGCTCAGCCGGCACCTACTCCGTTCTGCAGCCCGAAATTTCACTCCAGCTCAGAGACCGCAAGATCGAGCATCTGAGCGAGAAGCAACCTGACTGCATCGTGTCCGCGAACATCGGTTGCATCCAGCATTTGCAAAGTGGAACGCCCACGCCAGTAAAGCACTGGATCGAGGTACTGGATGATGCAATCGAGCCGGCAGTCCAACCAGAGGAACAAGTATTTATCTAGCGGCAGGGCAAGAAACGGCGTCGAAGTCGGCACGGGCTGCGAGAGCGGCCCATGCAGTAGTGTTTCGCCTCCTGCAAGTAACGCGGTCGGCGAAAAGTTAGTCACATCAAGATAAGAGGAGCATTTTGTGGCGATCTATCGAATTGGAGAGAAAGAACCGACAATTCATCCGAGCTCGTATGTATCCGAGCATGCGGTAATCATCGGCGACGTGGAAATCGCCGAAGACGTGTCCATCTGGCCCGGCGCTGTGATCCGCGGCGACAATGAAAAGATCACGATTAGGCGAGGCGTGAACGTCCAGGAGGGGGCTGTGTTGCACACCGATCCTGGCTTTCCCGTCGAGGTAGGCGAGATGGTCTCCATTGGACACCAGGCGATGCTTCACGGTTGCAAGGTCGGAGCACGTAGTCTGGTCGGCATTCAGGCTGTGATCCTGAATGGATCCGAACTCGGACAACAATGCCTCGTGGGGGCCGGATCCTTGATCGGCGAGCGCAAGAACTTCCCGGCAGGAGGCTTGGTCATGGGCACACCTGCAAAGCAGGTACGTGAACTAACGGAGGAAGTCAAAGCTGCGATCGAGAAGAACGCTGACGACTACATTAACAAGGCGAAGACGTACAAGAAGGACCTGGTCAAGCTGAGTTAGCAAGCTCCGCGCGTCGGCGGATCAAGCGTCGACGCCTTGAGACGAGAGCGCCAGCCAGCGCCTCGTCTCGTCATCCCTCTCCATCAAGATTGGTGCTCCGGCCATCGCGAACGAACGCGACAAGGCCCGGCCTTGAGTTGCTACCCGGCCACAGGCACAGAACCCCTTCACGCGCCGCCGCTGTCTGCGTGGTCGCTACCCTCACCAGTCGGACCATATCGACTCGGTGCCTCCAGGTACTTCGCGCGATCATTCTTCACTGAATCGTTATATCATCTGCTCAGTGATTGCCCCCTTTTTGTAGACATGACAGAACCTACGGTTGAAATGCTTGCGGACGAACTTAGACCCCGCTTGATGCGGATCGTTGTAGCGCTGCGGCGGGAAATGAGAGCGGCGCACGTGCCCCCCGCGCAGAGCGCTGTTCTTAGTGCATTGCTCGTAAGAGGGCCGATGCGAGTTAGCGATCTGGCCAGGAATGAAGGCGTCAGATTGCCTACGATGACGCAGATTGTCGGGCGGATGGTCGACGCCGAGTTAATCGCGCGCTCCGCACCCGTCGGCTCGTACAACAACATGATTCAGATTACTGATGAAGGCCGGGCTGTGGCCGGCAAATTGGCCGCACAGCGGACGGCGGCACTGGGCAAGCGCATGGAGGGATTGACGCCCGAGGAGTTGCAGACGGTGATCGCGATGTTCCCCATCATCGATAAGATGTTCAAAAGAGAACCGTGGCTGGACCACGAGTAATACCAACGAAATCTTCCTGGAAGACGACACGATTCGAGAAGGCTTATCGCTAGCCGGCCGCGCTTGCGCTGCAACTGCGGAGCCATGCAGGGAGTTGTCAGAGTCGCCGAGAGCAACCGCATCGCCCAATATGGGGCGCACTGCCGCGACCTATACGCTAATAAAAAAGGCGCCTAACACTCACTTAGGCGCCAAAACCTGACTGGGAACGTAGCTTCGGGGGAAAGGGCGACGTATCGCCCTTTGCGGCCCCCGATCTACACTTGAGTTACAAATTTCGTGACGAGATAGCCGTCGAACGTCTCGGTCCCACCCTCACTCCCGATACCGCTATCTTTAATGCCTCCAAACGGTGTTTCGGCGAGAGCGCTTCCAAAGTGGTTGATGTTGACCATGCCGGCCTCAAGGCGGGTAGAGACAGCATGCGCTGTCTTCGCTGACTCGGTAAACACGTAAGACGACAGGCCGTAAGTCAGTTTGTTCGCCCGTGCCAGCACCTCATCCAGATCGTCGAACGCTACAACCGGGGCGACAGGGCCGAATGGCTCGCAAGTCATGAGCATGGAGTCGTCTGAAATGTCTATAACGACGCTGGGCGCGAAGAAATGTCCTGTGTCGCTGCACCTGGTCCCTCCCACGACAACCTTTCCGCCGCGCGCTTTGGAGTCGGCAATCAACCCTTCCATTGCAGCAACACGGCGTTGGTTTGCGAGCGGTCCCATCTGTGTCGAGCTGTCTATACCGTTGCCGACCCGCACTGCGCCAATGACGTCCGTAAAACGCCTGAGGAACCTATCGTAAGCCCCGCGCTGGACGAAGAAGCGGGAGGGCGAGACGCATACCTGACCAGCGTTTCGCAGCTTGTAGTTTGCAAGCATCTCGGCGGCGGTATGGACATCCGCATCGTCGAAGACGATTGCAGGGGAGTGACCACCAAGCTCCATAGTGATTCGCTTCATATGGGATCCTGCTAGAGCTGCTAGTTGTTTGCCAACAGCAGTGGACCCCGTAAAGGAGATCTTCTGGACCAGCGGAGATGCAATGAGGTGTGCTGACACCTCCGCCGGGACGCCAAATACAATGTTTAAGCAACCAGGAGGAAGGCCCGCATCATGGAACAGTTGAGCGATCGCCAGCACGGCACTCGGTGTCTCTTCTGGTCCCTTCAGAATGATCGTACAGCCTGCGCCAAGCGCGGCAGAGATTTTCCGGATCGCCTGATTGAAGGGAAAATTCCAAGGGGTGAAGGCTGCGCAGACTCCGACCGGCTGACGTAGCACGAGCTGGCGGACGTTAGGGTTGCGGCTGGGGATCACGCGGCCGTAGATCCGCCGAGCCTCTTCTGCATGCCAGTCCGCATGCTCTGCACAAACCGTTACTTCGCCCACGGCTTCGTGCAGAGGCTTCCCCTGGTCAATGGTCATGTTGCGGCCGATTTCCGGCGCCCTTTGACGGGCGAGCTCCGCAACTTTACGCAAGATTGCACTGCGTTCCAAAGGCGATGAGTCGCGCCACGTCAGGAAAGCTCGATGAGCCGCCTCGACGGCGGTGTCGAGGTCCTCGCGGGTGGCGAGCGGCAGTCGCCCAACGACCTCCTCCGTCGCAGGATTGACTACGTCCTGGTGTCGCCGGCCTTCAATGCCGAGAAATTCGCCATTGATGTAAAGGGATAATTCTGGATACACAGCGTGTACTCCAATGACTAAGAGGTTAGCTACGAAATTCTGTGCTTGTGACGGAGGTCGATCTATTCGAGCTTAAAATCACCGACCTTAATTACTGCATCAATGCTCTTCTTGCGCTGCTTAAGGTAGCCCTCGAAATCCTCCGGGGACTGCGTAATGACTTCCATTCCAGTGCCTTGCATCCGCGTGCGAAGCTCGCCGTTCTTCAAAATCGTAGCGACATCGCTCTGCATTTTTTTGATTGCGTTCTGGGGCATCTTGGCAGGCGCATACAGGGCGATGGTTCCCGTAAGCTGGACGTCAATCCCCGCTTCCTTGAATGTAGGGACGTTTGGCAGCATAGGCGAGCGTTCTGGCGTCGACACGGCAAAGGCCTTCACTTTTCCAGCCTTAACGAGTTGCGCGATCGGTGCCATATCGATCATGAGCATATCGATCTCGCCTGAAACGATAGCGGGGACACTTTGCCCAGCACTCTTGTAGCCGACTGGGGTCATCTTTACCCCGGTCTTTTGCGCGAACTCCTCCATACCGACACGCATGCCCAAGTTGGCCCATCCGTACGTGAACTTCCCGTTGGCCGCACGAGCTGCCTTAATGAGGTCAGCGAGGTTGTTGTATGGCGCGGAAGCCGGGGTCACCACAACGAGTGGGGTTGCGGCTAGCCCGCTCACAAGGGTGAGTTCCTTGGTGGGATCGACAGCAACAGTGGGGCGCAAGTTTGCGTCGATGATCAACGTGGACGGGGGCATGACCAGAAGGATCGAACCGTCCGGTTCAGCTCGCGCGACAGCCTTGCTGGCGATCGCCCCGTTTGCGCCTGGCCGATTTTCGACGATTACGGGCCGATTCCAGATTTTTGCCAGCTCTTCGCCAACTGCGCGTGCAACTACGTCGGTGCCACCGCCCGGTCCGTAGCCAACAAAGAGCCGGACCGGCAACGGGCCAGATTGCTGGGCGTACAGGATGGAGGGCAGGGCCAGGGAGCAGAGTAGGACTGCTCTGCGGATAGCCGAAGCGGGTTTTGTCATGTTGTCTCCTCTTTTATTATGAAATACAGCCTTAACCTGCTACCGCAGCTGGAGCGTGGCTCTTCGTCCACTCCTCCTTCAACAGCTTGATGTGCTCACGCGCTTTTCTACTGGCGTTCCAACTAAGAACGCCCATCAAAACGTCTCCCTGGTAGTAGCGAAAGATGCAGGAGTCGTCTTTCAGTTGATCCCCTTCGACAACTTCAACGGTGTATTGAGGGCCGATGCGTCCGTAGCTGTGGATTTGGACCTGGTACTGATCCGACCAGAAGAACGGCAGCGGAGCGTATTCAACGCGAGAGCCGAGCATGTTCTTTGCCGCGGCCATCGCCTGTTCGCTTGCATTCGTCCGGTGTTCAATACGCATGTGCTCGCCGTAGCCTTTGTGAAACCACTCTGCAGCATCGCCGGCGGCATATACGTTCGGGGCTGCTTCACAGTATTCATTGCAGACTACGCCGCTGCGGATGTTTAATCCGCTGCACCACTGCACGCTGGGAACTGCGCCGATAGCCACAACAATTACGTCGCAAGCAATCACAACCCCAGTGTCCAAGCGGACTTCGGTAATGGTGCGGTCACGCCATTTCACCTCCCTGAGTTCGCAGTCGTTGTGGAAAACCACGCCGTTGGCTTCATGGAGTTTTTCGATCCGCTTCCCAACGATATCCCCGACTCGCGCCCCGAGAGGAACTTTCGACTTGTCGATGACGGTCACCTCACAGCCGCTGGTCTTTGCAATCGCCGCTAACTCTGTGCCGATGAAGCCCGCGCCGACTACTAGTGCCCGCTTTCCGGCAGTCAGATGTTCCCGAATCGCCAGCGCGTCGTTTAAGTTGCGCAGGCTGTAGCAGTTCGCCGCCTGGCTGAGGTTGGGAATCACTCGAGCGTCCGCGCCCGTGGCGATCAGCAAGCGATCATATTGAAGTGTGGAGCCGTTGCTGAGTTGCAGTGAACTGGCGTCCGTATCGAGGCCGGTGGCCGATGTCCCGTCCAGGTAGTGCAGGTTCAGCGCCTTCATGCCGTCTTCGGACACAAGGTTGAGCGCCTCTACCGGACATTCTCCTGCCATCAGCCGCTTTGAAAGAGGAGGGCGGTCATAGGGCATGCCGCCTTCCTTTCCAATCAGCGTGAGCCGCCCTCCCCAGCCCTGTGCGCGCAGCGCTCGTGCTGCCGTGATGCCGGCGGCCGAGGCGCCGACAACGACGATGTGCTCGGGGGAGTTCATCACTGATCCTCGTGAATCTCGATGGCGAGCGCTGGGCAGATGCCAGCCGCCAGGCGTGCTGATTCGAATTGGTCAGCCGACGGCTCTGCGTTCAAGAGAATGACGATGCCATTGTCCTTTTGGTCGAACAGATCCGGCGCGTTGACGACACATTGACCAGAACCGCAGCACTTTTCGGGGTAGATTGTGATTTTCATGATGCTTCTCATTTAAGTCGGGATTACCAGCGAACAGGGAGTTCCTTGACGCCATACATGAGTGAATCGCCCTTGAACTCAAGGCTTTCCACGGGAACAGCAAGCTCGAGGTTCGGAAACCGCTCCAGCAAGGCGGTGAACATGATCTGCATTTCGAGCCGTGCGAGGGGTTGACCGATGCACTGATGCGGGCCGTATCCGAACGAGACCTGCGTCCTTGAATCTCGGCGAAGGTCGAACACATTCGGATCTTCAAATTTCGAGCTGTCGCGATTGGCCGAGACACTCAGCACTACAACGGGGTCGCCCGCCTGGATCATTTGTCCGTTCACGACAATGTCCTCGGTCGCGACACGACGCTTTCCTGAATGTGTGACATCCAGATAGCGCAGAATTTCTTCCACCGCATTTGGAACGAGGCTTGTGTCTTGTCGAAGCTCATTCCAGATATCCGGTCGTTGCAGGAGGAAAAGCACTCCCATTGCGGTCGTATTCGCCGTGGTCTCGTGGCCGGCAATCAGCAAGAGCCTTGCAAGGGAAACAACGTCCGTTTCGGTGATATCGCCCTTTCGTACGTGATTGACGATGAGGCGGCTGAGGATATCTTCCCCGGGGTTCTCCGATCTCTTCGCCACCAGGCCCTTCAGGTACACCTCGCACAACTCATGATTTGCGGCGATGGCCTCCTCAAGCGTCGCACTACTCGACGTCAGGACCATCGCCAGTTCCTGAAAGAAGTCATGGTCTTCGTACGGAACGCCAAGCAACTCTGAGATCGCCAATGCCGGCGTAGCCAACGTAAAGGCGCTAACCAGGTCGGAGGGTTGAGGCTTTGTTGCGAAGTCGTCCAGCAGCTTGTCTACGATCGCCTGAATCCGCGGGCGAAGGGCCTCGATTTTGCGGATCGAGAATTCACCTGTCAGCATGCGCCGATGCTCTGCATGCTTGGGTGCATCCATGGTGATGAAGGTCCGGTTACTACCCCGGGCAACTTTCATTGCAGCACTGACAGTGGGATAGCCGGGATTCGTAATGTCAGAACTAAAGCGAGGGTCAGACAGGACCGAGCGGACGTCGTCATAGCGCGTAATCAGCCAGGCGATCTTTCCGTCCCAGAGCCTAGCTTGCCCCAAGCCGCTTCCTTGCTGCATCTGGAAGTACACCGGCGGCGGCGACAAAGGATCGACCCGTTCGGGCGGAAAGTCGGGGATGCCGCTGTCCCCGCCAGCGTGCATCGGACACGTGGACTGCGCAGGTGAGGCCGCGTGAAACGGGCAGCCAGTCGACTGCGTGGGGGTTTGGGGGGCGGTCATGAATATGTCTCCGATGGGAAATTGTGAGTACATATTAGGTAGCCTACCTACTATATGCAAAAGGGGTTTACCCTAATCGGTGCAGAGGATTGACCTCGCGTCACAAATCTCGAGCGGGACCAGGGGTGGGAGAGGAGGGCGTGGCTAGACTGGGGGAGCCCAGTTGGCCTGAAGGCGGGCGACCGCCGATTTCAGTGGTCAAGATATGCCGCCGGTGACCCACTGGGTATGCGCGAGGACTGTTTGCCTTCTGGTTGTTATAGCTCGTCCCAGGGTAGATATGCGGTCCGGCCGGGCTGGCTGACGACAGAGGTCGGTACCGAGTGAGGCGCGGCCGGAGGCCCGCTTGGGACCTGCTGGAGGCCACCTTTGACGCCGGGACCTTCCGTAAGGTCGGGATCGCAGGGCTTCGGTTCTTACCTATGCATAGGCGTGAAAAAACACCCGCATGGACGTGGGGTTAGAAGTGCGCGATCGCCACCACTCGCTGACCAAGGGGGCAGCCTCACGACGCGTTGTTAAAGAGGCGCGGGGGGACAGTGAAGCCGGTGCAAGAAGGCAAGCGAGAAAGCCGAAGCGACCTCGCTTTGGCAGCCTACAAATCAAATAAATAGGCTCCAGCTCTCCCCTAACTCGGCACTGAGGTACTCGAACATCGACATGAATCGAAAGCGCTCCCATTGATTGAACGCCTCGCGTACCGCTGCCATCAGTGACATAGCTACCTCCGGGGTGATCGACTTTAGTTAGGGGGGGCACCGCAAGAAAAAAGCAGGTCTTTCAACACTCGTTCGCATCGGCGCATAGCCCATTCCACGATGCAATCGATTACATAGAGCGTAGGTCGCCACGATGGTCTGTCAAGATAAAGCGTAAAAGTGTCATTTGCGGCTCAAAATCAGCCACCTGACTTCGTTGATGGGAGGGTAAACGCCTATTTGATTGTAATAGGTAGGCTACCTAATATTTACCACAAATAAGAGTAAGCGCGCTTCGGTTTTTCAAACATTGCTTATAGAAGTGGAGACAAAATCAATGCAACATCATCCCCGAAGAGGTTCGACCCCCACCCCCCAGCGGGTCCGGGATGTTCTCAAGCCGATCTCCGGTGCCGCCGTGGGAAACATGCTGGAGTGGTTTGACTACTCGTTGTATGGCTATCTTTCCGCCACCCTGGCGAAGGTGTTCTTCCCAAGCAGCGACCCGATCGTTAGCCTGATAGCGGCTTTCGCGGCATTCTCCGTCGCATTCGTTACCCGACCACTCGGCGCTCTGTTTTTTGGATCGCTGGGAGACCGGCTTGGACGGCGCGATACGCTCGCGATTGTCGTTGGTTTGATCAGCGTTTCGACGGGGTTGGTCGGTGTCCTACCGGGATACGAGGCGATTGGCATCGCCGCTCCTTTGCTGCTGGTAGCCCTACGCATGATTCAGGGATTTTCCGCGGGAGGCGAAGCAGGTGGAGCACTCGCATTCCTTGCCGAGTACGCCCCGACACGCCGGCGTGGCGTTGTGATCGGGTTCTTCGGTATGTCGGCTGGAATTGGTGCGTTGAGCGGATCCGGTCTTGTTCTGGCGATCACCAGCATTTTTGGTCAGACGGCAGTTGAGGCATGGGCCTGGCGATTGCCCTTCCTGATCGCTGGTCCGATTGGGTTGGGTGCGTTCTGGCTGCGGCTGCGCATCGAGGAAACACCGGCATTCCGGTTGCACTTGGAACGCGAGGGCGCGGCACAAGCACCATTGCGCGAAGCCCTTCGTGACGACTGGCGAAGCATTGTCAAATGTCTTGGCGTAGCGATCTCACACGGCATCCCTTACTACTTGATCCTGGCGTATCTCCCGTCTTATCTCGTGTCAACTGGACGGTTGAGTAGCGGGCAAGCTCTAGCGGCGTCCGGCCTGGCCTTTCTGGGTTCAGTGATTGTGATCCCATTCGCTGCAGCGCTATCCGACCGCGTGGGTCGACGACCCGTCGCCTTTACGGCGGCATTGGCATACCTCGTCGTTGCGCTTCCTTTGTTCCGGATCGTCGTGGGCTCGACACCAGAGGTGGTAATTGCCACGATGGCTAGCGTCGGGGTATTGATGGGGATGTATGGCAGCGCGCCGTTCTGCATGATGACGGAGTTGTTTCCGACACGCACACGCTACAGCGCCATGTCGGTAGGCTACAACGTGGCCATGGTGCTATTTGGCGGCACCGCTCCTTTAATCAGCGCTTCTCTGACGAAGCTGACCGGAAACCCTTCATCACCCGCCTATTTCATGATGGGGGGCGCAGTGTTGTCTATTTTTGCCATCTTGGCGTCTCCTGAAACGTCACGAGTACCGATTGATGAGCTCGGACAGTCGGACGAGCACATTCGCCGCGTGCGCATGGCGCTCAAGGCATCGGCTCGCGTTGAGTGATCTCCTGATTATGAAAACCGCTACATACGACTACATTGTTATCGGCGCCGGCTCGGCAGGGTGTGTTCTCGCTTCTCGGCTGAGTGAAGATCCCAGCGTCAAGGTACTGCTGATAGAGGCGGGCGCTCCCGCGTCATCCATCTTTGTTCAGATGCCGGCAGGGATCCGGGTTCTCTATAAGAGCCAAAAATTCAACTGGCGCTATTGGACGGAGCCCCAGACACAACTGGACAATCGGAATATTTATATACCCCGGGGCAAGGTGGTGGGCGGTTCATCCTCGATCAATTCCATGATTGCTATCCGGGGGAACCGATCCGATTACGACAACTGGGCATCTCAGGGCCTGTCGGGCTGGGACTATGAATCCCTTCGTCCGTACTTTCGAAAGATTGAGGATGCATCACTGGTAACGAAGGCGAGGAATGACGATCGCGGGTACGCGGGTCCGATTCGCCTGTCATACGGCACGCAGCAAAACGCCATATCGACTGCGTTCATAGAGAGCGCAGTATCGGCCGGTATGCCGGAGAACAACGGATTCAATGGGGCGTCGCAGGTAGGCGCAGGATTCTACGAGCTTACGATTGCCGAGGGAAAGCGATCCGGTGCTTATCGTTACCTGGATCGAGCAGGTAACCGATCCAATCTGACATTGATGGCGAACTGTAAAGTCCGCAGGATTCTCCTTGCCGGAAAGCGAGCGCAAGGCGTAGTGATTGAGGATGGATGGGAGGAGGTGGAGCTTCGCGCGGACCGCGAAGTGATTCTGACAGCAGGGGCCATTGCCTCACCGCAACTCCTGATGCTTTCGGGGATCGGACCGGCCAAACATCTGCAGTCGATTGGTATCGCTCCCGTGGTCGATCTGCAAGGCGTCGGTGAGAACCTTCAGGACCATCTTGATTGCGCGATTCGCTTAGAAGCGTCGCAGCCCAATACGCTCACGCCCTATATCGGCCTGGTAAGAGGCGGAATGGCAGGAGCTCGCTATCTTCTTTCAGGAGGCGGGCCGGCTTCCTCTCAAGGCGTTGAGGCAGGAGCATTTTACAACTCCGACAGAAATCCGGATCTGCCTGAGTGGCAGGCCCATCTGATCATTGCGCTGCGCAATCCACCGCCTAACGAAAAAGTTCCCCACGGATTTGCAGTCCGCGTATGCCAGCTGCGTCCAAAAAGTAGAGGCGTGCTGCGACTGCGTTCTTCAGATCCGTCCGATTCTCCCCGAATCGACCCTCGCTTCCTCTCAGACGAGTCTGACCTGGAGAGTTTGGTGCGCGGCGTGGAACGCACGTGCGAGATTGTCGACCAGCCGGCGCTCCGGAAGTACATCAAACGAAGGCTCGACATCGATGCTTTCTCCACCGGTGCAGCCCGTAAGGCATGGATACGCTCGCATGCGGAAACCATCTATCACCCGGTTGGCACGTGTCGCATGGGAGTCGACGACAACGCTGTTGTTGACGAGGAGTTGAAAGTGCGCGGGGTTGAGAACTTGAGAGTAATTGATGGATCTGTGATGCCAACGATCATCAGTGGGAACACGAACCTTCCCATTATGGCCATGGCAGAGAAGGCCGCAGACTTGATACGAAATTCACGCACATCCGCTCGTTGAAGTTTTCGGAGAACTCTGTTCACTGGCGTTTCGAGCTTGCTCCGTCGCCTTCTTCCCGGTTGTCCCCTTACACGGGGACGAAAGGTTGCAGCATAGATTTCCCAGCATCGAATGGGAACGTCTACGGGCTTGCGTCGTTTGATGGAAGCGTTGGGCCACACCCTTTCTCTCAAGCGCCGAAACCGCCGGAATGCCAAAGCGCGGGTTCCAGCAAAGAGGACCACGTGAACAAGGGACTCGCCAGTCAACACATACCCATCACGGGCGCGTCACAGGGCATCGGCCGCTGGACATTCCCTGTACTTCAATAACCTTAAGGAGATAAGAATGGTCAAGTTCACCTATCTGGTACTCACGAACGCGGTTCCGGGGCGTGAAGAAGAGTTCAATCGCTGGTATACCGAGCAGCACCTTCCAGACGTGTTGCGCGTACCGGGCGTGGTGAGCGCACAGCGCTTCAGTCGCACGGAGCAGCAGCGAAAAGCGGGGCCTCATCCGTGGCAGTACCTGGCACTCTATAACTGCGAGGCCGCTGACCCGCAGGTCGTCACAGATGGGATCCAGGCTCGCGTCAACACAGCGGAGATGCAAATGAGTGACACGGTGGGCGATGTCAAATATGGTTGCTATTTCGAGCCAATCACCGAGGTGATTCGCAGTAAGTAGACGGCATGGAAGTACCTGCTTTCCCGTCGTCTCAAAGATGAGTCGGGTAGAAGCTCAACAGCTTCTCCGCCACGTGAGGCGACGGGCCAGGGCGGGTCGCTTACTCCGCCGTAGCGGCGATGGAAGGCCATGCAACCCGGTGCGAGAGCTTGGGACTTGGGCCGAGGAGGCCAGCCTAAAACCTTCAGCGCTGCAATCACATGGGCGACTGCGCTGTTGCCCGTAGCGGATCACGCATCCATTTCGCGGCGCCAGGCTTGCGGGCTCTGCGATGTCCATCTCCGGAATGCGCGAGTAAATGCACTGTGCTCCGAGTACCCAAGTATCCAGGCCACCTCAGCGAGCGAAAGCCGTGGATCTTTTAGGTAATTCTCTGCAATCCGGCGTCTCGTGTCGTCACGTAGCTCGCGAAATTTCAGACCCAGTTTGTCGAGTCGCCGCTGCAACGTGCGGGGGGTCATGTGCATGGAGGAAGCCACTGTTTCAAGGCTCACTTCGCCTTGACGCGCGAGCCCGGCTACCGCTTGCCTGATGGCATGTTCCATGTCATCCATCTTCGGCATGGCACCCAGCAGAGCCTGTACCTGAAGCTCCATGATTCGCAGTAGCGCTTCATCAGGTTGACGCAGAGGCGCCTGCAAAAGGTCGACGGGGAAGCGCAGACTCGTCTCCGGTTGGTCGAACTTCACCGGGCAGCCGAAGTATGCAAGATAAGGGGTGGTGTCTTGAGGTGTTGCGTTAACAAAGCACACCTCCTCCAGCCTCACATCACCATCTGTCATGGCTCGCGTGAAACGGGTCATCGCAGCCAAGGCCGTTTCGTCAACGAGCGGCCCCGTTGGTTCCGTCGAACGGGGCCACGTCATCACGACGGACTTACCTTCGGTTCTTAGCTCCGCCGGCGTAACGTTTGCAACCACACGGTCGTACTGTTGCCAGCGTTGCAAGACAGCCCCGACGTCAGGGCAAGCCCCAAGTGCGTATCCAAGCACGCCGAGATGCGCAGGCGCAATGCGCTGGCCAACGTGCAATCCGAGGAGCGGATCATTGCAAACCTCGGCGGCACGCTCAAGCAAACGCCGCCAGTGATCGAGCGCGTAGAGTCGCACTTCCTGGCAATTAGGGCTGGATTCCCCCAGCACATGCACGGCATCCAGCCCTTGGTCCTGCAAGTAGTCGAAAAGCAGGTTCACGTAGGTGCTGGCGTAGTAAGCGGTGGGCGCGGACATGGGATGACAATGAACAATGTCGCGAAGTGTCAAGAAAGTGTCGAGGACTGTCAATGCGGAGGGTCACCAGTTTGATCAAACTGTCGGCAAGCCAAGCGAACAGGAGTCTAAATTGCCGTCCGATATGATGAACTGGCTGCATTCCATATTTGGGAAGTCCGTGGATTGGAAGCAGGCGTTCATGCTCAGCATGGTTCCTCTCTTCATCATTGCATTCAGTCTCGAGACCCTGATCAATCGAAGGCGTAGAGCCGAATCGACACTGAACTGGAAAGAGGTGTGGGCGAACATCGCATTGGGCACCACTTACCAGATCATGGAGCCCCTGGGAGTGGCTCTTGTGACAGGATCCATCTATGCGTGGGTATATTCAAAACGTTTGTTTGATATCCCGGTGGACGGTTGGACCATTCTCCCAATCATTCTGTCGGTCGAGTTCTGCTACTACTGGTTTCATCGCGCCAGCCATCGAATCCGCTGGTTTTGGGCGGCGCACGTCGTTCATCATACCGGCGAGAACATGAACTTCACTACGGCGGCACGACAATCGATGCTCAATGTGGTCGCTGGGAGTTTCATCTTTTTCCTTCCTCCCGTGCTCCTCGGTGTGCCGCCGGCCGCAGTCGCACTCATCCTGGCCGTGAATCTGTCCTATCAGTATTTCATTCATACCGAACTGATCCGCCGCCTTCCTGGCTGGATTGAGTACATCTTCAATACACCGTCCCATCACCGTGCCCATCATGGCCGAAACGACCAATATATCGACAAGAACTACGGTGGCATGTTGATCATTTTCGATCGCATGTTTGGCACTTTCGAAGAAGAACGGGAGACGGTGCAATACGGCATCACCCAACAGATTAAGTCCTACAATATCCTGGTGCTGAATCTCCACGAGTTTGTCGACATGTGGCGTGACGTGATGTCACCGGGGCCCGTGTGGCAGCGACTGCAACACCTGTGGCGGCCGCCGGAATGGGTGCGCCGTGGTCATGAACCCATCCACACATGGACGGTGGACAGGAACGAGCCGACCGGCAGTGAGTCGACACCCACTCCGTCAACGTCCGCTACCTGAGAGCCAACTCATGCATCGCCTCTCTCAAATATACCTGGCCGTTTCGGCACTGGCTTTCCTGCTAATTGGCTTGCATACGTTTCACGACCCCGCTACGGCAATGGCGGGCCTCGATATGCAACCCCATTCGGTGAATGCCTTCAATGAGATCCGTGCCAACTACGGTGGCATGCATCTCGGTATCAGTCTGTTGCTGGCCCTGGGTCTACTCTCGAAGGCGTGGCGAAAGCCCTCGATGTGGATCAACGTCGTGTTCACCAGCGGCCTGGTGCTCGGGCGGCTGGTCAGCATTTCCGCTGACGGGTGGCCAAATGATCTCGTTCGAATGTTGCTTGGAATCGAAGCAGCAGCGGCATTCACCGGCCTAGCGCTGTTGTGCTTCCTCAACAAACATGATGCGCGCTCTTCCATGAGATGAGCGCTCACTTTGAGCGCCCGCGACGCGTGGACATGAGGTCATCGTTCACCCAGTCCTATCAAGTTAAACTCGCACCGATCAACCTCCACCTGTCCTGATACCGGTCTTGCGGACAACGCGCGAGATATCCGCGTTGACGGGCTTCACCGCTTTCTAAGCATCCTTTCATCGCGACGGGTCCGACGCAGCGAAGAGAACGCTAGCTCTCCCGAGAGCAGTCAAGGTGTTGGGGCCTGGCCCCAGTAGAGACTACGGAGGTTGCGTCCAGGACCGTAGTGTTCGGTCTCTTCTGGGGTCTTTCGATGCCGTGTCTGCAATTGCCACCCTCTGCGAAGTGCTTATTAGCAGGCGCAGATCTTTGCCGGCATCCGGCCGCCATTGTGAGAGTATAATTTCACGATAGTGAAACAACACAGAAAACCGCTCTCCACGCTGGTGTTCCTTTTGCAAGAACGACCTCCATGCCACGACCACTACCTGATCCGAAGCCACCGTCGCGTGCGACGATTCGCACCATTCACCAACTGGGCGACCGCATTCGAGCAACGCGGGCAGGGAAAAGGATGCCCATTGACCAGGCGGCAAGACATTGCGGGGTCTCGGTCGGCATGCTGTCCAAGCTCGAGAACGGCAAGGGCGTCAATCTCGAGCACGCCCTGCGTGCGTTGGACGGACTGGGTTTGGCGATGCTGGTCGTTCCCAGGGCGCATGCGCCTTGGCTTGAACAGGCAGCGGCCCATACGGCCAAGATCGGCGAGGACGCGGCCAGGCGACAGCACGCCTGGCTGGAAGAGTAGTAGAGGCCTGCGATCAGGCTGGGCATCAATCTCTGATGCGATCCCAGATCGGTGCGGAAATGCACTTCGCTTGGTGTGCTGACGCGCCTTATGCTTTCCTGATCCATCCGATGCGGTGCCGCTCCTGCGTGGCCTCGTGCCGCGCATCCTCTTCGCTGTGCAGATAGCCGCTCGTCGTCGACAGCGAGCTGTGCCCAAAGTTGTCGCGCACATAACGCAGGTCGACCTGCTGGTCGGTCATATGCGAGCCGGCGGTGTGGCGCAGCCAGTGGGCCGAGGCGCTGGCCAGCACCGCGGCCTGCGCCCCCCACTCGGGCCCGCGCGCCCGCAGGCGCTCCGCGGCCATGCCAAACACCTCTTTCAGGATCAGGTGCAGCGCGCCGCGTGACAGGGGTTTCTCGCCACCCTCTCTGCCAATCACCGGCAGCACCAGTGGCCGCGTCTCCCCGAACTGCGGGGTAGGCGGCAGGTCGTGGGCGCGACGGTAGCGCGCGAGTTCGGCAATCAGTTCGTCGGTCGCCGGCACCAGCCGGGTCTTGTTGCCTTTGCCGGTCACCTCGAGCCACCAGCGCTCGATGCCCTGGCCATCGCGCCGGCAGAAGAACGCGCCCATGGGGGTCGCCGTCAGCTCGGAGGCGCGCAGGCCGCCCAGATAGAGCACGGTCAGCACCCACCGGCAGCGCGCGGCGTGCCGGCGTTCCCGCGCGGTCTCGGTCGGCATGGCCGCGACGGTGTCTTTGACCGTTTCCCACAGGTCGTGGCTCAGATAGCGGGTGATGCGCGCTCGGGTGGGGGCGCGCCGGCGGCGGGCGAGGGCAAGCGGGTTGCCGGCCAGGTAGCCCGCCTCGGTCAGCCAGGCGAACAGCGCGTTCAGGATCACCATCGCGTGGCGCACGCTGGACGGCGACAGCGGCCCGGCAAACGGGCGCCAGTCGGGGTGGCCGCGTGCAAGCTTCTTGCTGCCGGCCAGCACCCAGCGCGCGGCGGGTTGCGGATCGGCGAGGAAGCGCTCGTAGGCGAGCAGGTCTTCGTGCGTCAGCGAGGACAAGGGCTTGCCCACCTGGAGCACGGTCCACAGGATCAGCCGCTCCACCTCGCGGCGATAAGTGGTGAGCGTCGCGGTGCTGTCGGCATAGCGCGCGAGCCAGGCGGTGACGGCGGCCAGGTCGTCGGCCGCGGCGATCCGCGTGGCGCTGGCGGGCGCGCGGTTGCTGCCGGCCGCGCCGGACAGCGCCGGGGTCAGGCGCAGGCGCTCCAGCGGGGTGGGAAGCGGGGCGGCCAGGCCATCCAAAGGTTTAATCGGGAGCAGTTCCATGGTGTATCGGCCTAAGCGTCGGTTTGCACAAATTTGTTCCCGCTGGTCGCACGCCAGCAAGCCGATTGCAGGGCGATGGTAACAATATTGCGTCGAGAAACGCTGCAAGAAATTGTTCCCCCAGCCGACACTTGAAGCAATTTTGTACCTTCCCCCAACGCATCGGTCCGTCGTCAGCCTTCACCCCGCCGACGGCGCGGGGCGATCCGATGGACGGGATTCAGCTGCGCAAAGCGATGACGTTCGCCGTCAGGCGTGCCACGCAAGCTAGCCGAGTCACGCCGCGCCTGCCGCCGGTGCGTGCGCTCCAGCGCGCCAGCCAGGCGTGCCCATGGGGGTCGGGAACAAAATTCTGCAAAAAGAGGGCACAAATTTATGCATACCGACAGGGGCAGCGTGGGGAGGCGATTCGAGCCAATATTATAGACATAAGCGCACTTATGTCTAAACTTTTACACGAATCTTGTTATCCACTACGTATTACGTAGTAATATTTAACTCTGAATGTCCAAAAAGGTGCTCGACCATGACGCCAGACGCTGTAGATCCCCTTCGCCTCGAAGCCGAGGTCGAGCAGTTGCGGCACCTTCACGCCGACACGCGCACGCTCTACCGCGAGGTGTGCGGGCTGCTGTTCTTTCGCTACGGCATCACGCCCACCACCAACAAGCTCTATCAACTGGTGCGCAAGGGCAGCATGGGCACGCCGGCCCAGGCGCTGCAGCAGTTCTGGCAAGACCTGCGCGCCCGTTCGCGGGTCACGATTGACCATCCCGATCTCCCCGACAGCCTGAAGCAGGTGGCTGCCGACGCCGTCCAGACCATCTGGCGCGCCGCCGGCGAAGCCGTCTTGGCCGAACTCGCCGCGACGCGCCAAGACATAGAGGCGCAGGAGCAAGTCGTCGCGGCCGAGCGGGATGCCGCGCAGATGGCTTTCGCCGACGCTCAAGCCGCGCTCACCGCGCTCGAGCGCGAGCGCGAGGCGTTGCGGGCTGAATGCCGCCAGTTGCAGGAGCAGGTGGCGCAGGCGCGCGGCGCCGAAGCAGCCGCATCGACGCACCGGGAGGCCTTGCAGAGCGAACTGCTGGCGGCGCGCGAGCAGGCGGGCGCCGCGCGCAGTGATTTCCTGGCGGAGCTGGAGCGCATGCGCGAGCAACTCGAAGCGATGGAGGCGCGCGGGGACGCTGCCGTGCGGCGTGCCCAACTGGAATTGGACCAGGAACGCACGGCGCGGCGCCAGAGTGACCGGGGACTCGATGCGGCGCGGGTGGAGGTGGATCGCTTGCGCGACATGCAGCGGCAGGAAGCGGTGGCCGCGGCCGAAGCGCTGGGTAGTTGGCAAGCCCAGGCGCAGGCGGCGCAGGTACGTTGCGCGGCGCTGCAGGACGCGCAGGAGAGCGGACAGCAACAACTGGGTGCCGCCCAGGAGGCCTTGGCAGAAATGACCCGGCGGGCCGAGCGTGCCGAGACTGAACGGGACCTGTCGCGCGAGTTGCTGGGCAATTGGCGCGACGGCGCCAAGGTGCGATCCGGGGCACGGCGCAAGGCCGCCGCCTAACCGCTTCGAGCCACCGCCCATGCACGCGCCCCATGAGATTGCCCGCGCCGACGCCATTCGCTGGGTGCGTATCAAGATGGCGCAATCGGGCCTGACACTGGCCGATTTATTGGCGGCCGGCTGTTTCGCGCCCACAGCGGCACGGCCACGCTACCGCAAAATGCCGAGGGGCAAACCTGGGATGGGCGAGGGGAGCGTCCCGACTGGTTTCAGCGGGCCATCAACGCCGGACAGCAGCCGGAATTCTTTCAGATCGACTGAGGAATCTGCGCCAAACGCCCCTGGCTCAATGACGCGGGGCGCGCTTGCGCGGGGGCGTCACGTCTGGCACGCGAAACAGTTCCGCGACCGGGACTTCCAGGGCGAGCGCCAGCCGTTCAATGACGTCGATCGACAAATTGCGGGCCGCCCTTTCGACGTGTGCCAGAAACGAACGGTCCATGTCCGCTTGCCAGGCCAGATCTTCCTGCGTCCATGCATAGGCCGCGCGCAGTCGCCGAATATTCAGGGCGAGCAATTCACGAGCGGAGGGCTGATGGACACGGGACATGCGTCCATATTGCGGACCGTTCCCTTATCTGTCAGTGGTCGTTGAGTCACAATATTTTCCTGCTATATAAGCTCGCCGTTTCCATGAAAGACAAGGCTTTCCGAACATATTCTTGCGTCAAGGTCTTCTCATTCTGTAGTCGTTGAGACACAATGCCGCCTTTGCAGCGGCCCTTAACCAAGGGCTTCGCGCGGCGTCACACTGCTGCGCACACCGATCGCCGCCCCGCGCGCATAGCACCGAGAGGGCCTGCCGCCGAACGGCGGATCTGGGGCGGCAGGCACGAGCGGCTACGCATTGCCCTGCGTCAGCGCAACGACACGATGCACGATGATTTTGTTTCTGGACTACGACGGTGTTCTGCACCCCGATGCGGCCTATCTGGTCAATGGCCGGCCTCAATTGCGTGCGGCAGGCTCGCTGTTCATGTGGGCGCCGATTCTCGTGGAAGCTCTCGCCCCCTATCCCCAGGTCCAGATTGTTCTCTCCACGTCGTGGGTGCGCGTGCTCAAGAGCTTCAGCCGAACCCAAGCCTATCTGCCCGCTGCGTTGCAGGCGCGCGTGATCGGCGCTACTTGGCATTCGGCCATGGCGCGACACCATGAGGGTGCGCACCGCATCGACGCGAGCTGGTTCAGCGAACTCACGCGGTATGCCCAGATCGCGCGATACGTTGCGCGATCTGGGCTGCGGGCCGAACATTGGCTGGCCATCGACGACGACAGCGAGGGCTGGCCCGTCGCGCTGCGCGACCACTTGGTCGAGACGGATGGGGCGCTGGGGCTTGCGAGCGCGTCGACACGGTGCGACCTGACCCAGCGACTGCAGGGGATGGCCGCAAGCACGCTCAGCGGGAAGTGAACACCATGCTACGCGTGACCGTGGAACTCATTCCAGACGGACAGGAAGACTGCCGCCGAACACTTGGGCAGCTTGAGATCGAGAACATCGCGGGCGATTCGCTGGTGACCGGTGCCTACCGAATCGTCATGGACGAGTTCGATGCGCGGGGCCCGGGGCCGCGCACAACGTTCCGGACCATCGCATCGCTAGACAATGTGGAACGGGACCTCGTTCGCCCAATGCAATTGGTCGGCATGGCGCTTAGCGTCGTGGCACCGGTTAAGCGCACGATGCATCGTTCGGAGGACGTGCCGCAGGGCACCGTGCTATCGCGCGAGTCGATCTAAGACGGTTTCGAGTTGCTGGGAGGGGTACCATGGCTGAAAAATTTGTATTCCGAGACCTGGCGTTTCGCGCGGGTGCACACCTATGGTCCAACCCCAAACTGCGCGGCACCCCGGCGGAAATCCCTATCATCCTCGCGCGTCCGACCCTGTTTGATGTGGTCCAACTCGCCCAACGCTACCCGCTGGAAACGTTGTACCGGGCGAATCGCCGGCTCCGGGCGACCCGGGAGATTTCCGAGCGCCAGTTTCTTCGCACGCAGGAGATTCTGCGCAACATCCAACGCGCAAAGAATGATGGTGCGCTCAGTTGCGAAGATTGCGTGACGGCGGTGACCGTAGGTTACGAAGATCCTCCGAGGGAGGAACGAACGTCGACACCAGCGCAACGACACTGCGCATTGGCGAATTGGTTGCCGGGCGGACTGCAAACCATCAAATCTGAACCCGAAGAATACATCCGCCTTGACGACGTGCCGTCGGAGTTCACGGTGCCTCTCCGTCGATGGCTACGGTGGCAACTCGATTGCGCGCCGGGCCAGTCGTCGGGGTGGCTGATCGATACGCCTGACGGCCAGGGTCTCTCACACGGCGGATGGTGCGCTTTCCTGTCCTGGCTAACCGACGCCTTGCTTTGTCGATTAGATCAAATCGAAGTTGGTATGTGACGAGCATCGCTCCGCCGCCGCTTCGACAACTTTCATGTAGCCGTCCGATGCAAAACTCTCTCGTTGTTCTTTCCCTTCCGGGCGCGTGGGTCTCCCGTGCCGAATTTCTATCCGCGCTAAGTTCTCAAGCGCCAAAGTATCGTCTTGTTGACGGCATGCTCACGGATTTGCACACGGGGGAGAGCGTCCTCATCGAGTTTCGGAAAGGACGTCGTAGGAATACCGTGCTGGATTTTTGGTGTTTTGGTCTGCACTGGCACGACACCAGCGAGATGCGTGCAGTGAGGCAGCACGCGTCGTGCGTCATTATCAAGGGCGCGGGGGGCAGTTTGCATCGGATGATGCATCTGATGGCTGCGGCAAGCGCTGTGGTTCAAGCTGGGGCGCTGGGTGTGCTCGTCGAGCACGTCGGCATTGCCCATACGCCGCAAAAATGGCTGGACTTCGCGAGCGAGGGCGTCGATGGGATTCTTCGGGCGTTTGTCGTGACGGTCGATGGGGCCGGCAGCGGTGCCTATAGTTGCGGTATGCATAATTTTGGGATGAAGGAAGTCAGTGCCCCGGCCGAAATCCCAAACTGTGCGAATGTTGTCGGAATCATTACCCGGCATTTGTTGGTGAAGGGCGCGAGCATTGCCCGCGGACAAACTATCGCCATCGGCGGGAAGGCAGACCGGTATCAATTTTGGGATGTGCGATCTGCGGTGGCTCCCGATGGGGCCGTATTCGACCACCAAATTGGCACGTGGAAGCTGCTGCGTGCCGAGGCCATCCATTAGAGTTCGAGGCAGCGCTGTGGACTGACGAGAACGGCCGTAGGAGGCGCCCTTCACCGACGTCAAATGCCGCCGTCCCGTACGACACTCTTGGTCGCTCATCATTCATGCGCCGAGAGTCCAGTTCGTGACTGAAAGGCGGTGCAACTCCCAACAGTCCCGGAAATCGATGTGTTTTACCGCTTTGTAAGCAGGACGGAAAATCAGCGTTCATGAACACTGGGCCGGGCAGTTAAGCGCTTAGCGGTCTCCTCCCCGAAGTCATTGTCGGGTGCTGATTCCGGGAGCCCGGCGAACGAAATCGTGGTTCGCAATTTGATCAAACATGAATTTGGCCAAGTCTTCACGGGCGACCGTCAGCGAATGCTTGGCGTGACCATACAAGCCGACGTTGAGTTGCTCCGCGGCGTGGCGATTCTTCAATACAGCCGCTCGAACCATTGTCCAATCAAGCGACGAGATACGGATCGCTCTTGCAAGTCCGATCATATCTTCGTAAGCACTTGGCATCGCGAACTTGATGATTGCGGCAGGCAGCCAGATCTTGAGGTCGAAATCATCGCCAGGATCAGCGGCTGTCCCGGTCGAGACCGCGATGAACCGCTTCACCTGCTCGCGTTCCATCGCTGAGATGATTGCCCGGGTCGCCGTAGTGATTGGCATACCTTTCGGGTGTGGCTGCCTGGCAGGGCCCAGCGCCGAAAGCACCGCATCTGATCCACGGATTGCGTCTCGCAACAAGTCAATATCGGTAAACTCGCCTCGGACAATCTGCACATTGGCGTTCTCAAACTTACTGCTGGAACGTGCAAAGACGGTGAGTTCGAAGCCGCGCTGCAGGCCCTCGTTTACAAGGGATGGCCCGGTTTTCCCGGTCGCTCCGAAAAGGGTAACTTTCATCTCTCTCTCAATTGCCGCTTCACAGCCTCAGGTGCTAGTGGCCCGATCAAATTTGATAGCATTGCATACGTGTTCGAACCACGGACAGTTGCTCCGAGCTATCGAGCGCTGTCGATGATCGAGCCGCCGTCGGGGGTAAGGCTGTATCCGGTCAAAAACTGGGCATCCTTACTCGCCAAGAACAGGACGACAGGCGCAATATCGTCTTCCGGCGAACCATAGCGGCCGAGCGGGTTGGTCGGCGGAGGGACGTTGGTTTCCGGACCCCATGTCTCGGCCACCGGCAGTACATTATTCACCGTGATCTTGTCGGGGCCCCACTCACGGGCAGCGGTGCGGGTGAGAGCGCGCACTGCCTCTTTGGCCATGTTGTACGGACCATATCCCACCAAGCCCAGGACACCAGCCATTGAGCCGAAGTTGATGACACGTCCTTCACCGCTCGCCTTGAGGTAGGGGTACGCCGCCTGCATCGTCCGCAGATACGCAATCGGTCCCATCTCGAAATTGCGCTGCAACTGTTCCGTCGACAGATCGGTAATGGAAGAGAACGGCGCGGATGAGTCGAAGGCATTGTTGACGAGGATGTCGATCCCGCCATAGGTAGCGACGACTTTATCCACCGCTGCCTTAATCTCGCCGGCATTGGCGATGTCGCAAAGCGCGCCGATTGCCGTTCCGCCATCAGCGCGAATGTCGGCAACGACCGCATCCACATTGGCCAGGGTGCGCGAAAGAACGGCCACTTTGGCGCCTTCTGCGGCAAACAGTTTTGCGATGCCGCGGCTGGCACCAGTGATGATCGCGACTTTTCCGTTGAGTCGAGCCATGGTTGATCTCCGTTAGTTGAGGGATGTTTGGCGCTCCGCAAATGGAGCGTAGGGGGACGGGGTCTCGCGAGCGATGTTCTGTGTTGCGAACGACGAAACGAGCAGCACAACGCCGACTACCGCAGGCAGCGCACCTCTCAGTTCACGGACGCCAAGGTGAGCCAAACCAGACAGCAGCAGGTGATAAAACATGCCGGCGTAGGCCAGGTCGCTTAGCGGCGCGCTGACGCGCGCCAAAATGGCGGCCACGCCCAGGAGCTTTACCGCAGTGAGAAACGGTACGAGATAGCCGGGATAGCCAAGGTCTGTAAGTGCCTGGACAACCCAAGCCCGTTTGGCTAAATACATCGTCGCGGAAGCGAGATAGAGCAAGGAGAGCAGCGCCGTGCTGATCCAGTACACGTAACTTTGAGTCATGAGGTTTCCTAAAGCTGGGGGATTGCATCGACACGCAACAGAATGTCGTCTAAGCTAAAAGTCAGCAAGTAGGATGAAAAACTGGTGGTTAGTATGGAAAAGAAGACTAATGGCGGCGATGAGATCAACATGCACGAGGAAATGCGCCGGGCATTTGCGCTACTGTCGGGAAAGTGGAAGCTGGAAATCATGTGGCTGCTCAACCAGCGGATCTATCGCTTTGGGGAACTGCGCAAGGCCATACCGGGGATCACTCAGCACATGTTGACGGCACAGCTTCGTGAATTGGAGGCGGATGGCCTAATATCGCGCACGGTGTTTGCTGAGGTGCCGCCGCGCGTCGAGTACGAGATCACGGCAAAGGCGCGCGGCTTGGGGGCCACGATGGAGGCGCTGACAGCGTGGTGGAATGAGTATGGGAGAAGTGTGCCGGCGAAGCCGACGTCGCGCGGGCGCAGGGCAAAGGGGAGTTAGCGCATCCGGCATGAGACTGCGTTTGCCCCGGCACCGGTTCGCATCACGCTCGCCAAGCGCAGGGGTGAGCATCGTCAACCCGCTAGTGAGGGAGAGTCTTAACGTGCCAGGAATTACACAAACTCCCGTCAACGGCGACCTGGAGTTCTCGTGCTTCGCATTGCGCGCCCCCATACGCCGGCACAACATGCAGTCAGAGGGCTATACCGCTGCTTGCCGTTGACCATCCCCAGCGACGAGCGGCTCAGAGCCGCAGCGGGCTCAATGAAAGCCGTAATCGATCAGTTGCCTGCCCGCGACGAAGCGCCCATCGTTGGAGGGTGCGCCGAGAACCACAGCGAAAACACGTCGCATCGCTTTGCCCTTGGCCACCGAGCGCTTTGCCGTGACCGCCAGGCAATAGCCTGCCTTGGCAGTATGGCCCGTCTTCAGGCCATCGATAGTTGGATCGTCCAGCAGCCGATTCTTGTTGTGTCTGGTGAAGCTGCCATAGCTGAAATCCCGCTGAGCGGAGAAGGCCAGGTAGACCGGAAAATCCTCCGTCAAGCGCACCGACAGGTGGGCAATGTCTCGGGCAGTCGAGTAGTGGTTTGGCGTGGTAATGCCGGAAGGGGTGGCGAAGTGACTGGCACTCAGCCCTAGACGATTGGCGTAATCGTTCATTTTCCCTAGAAATGCGTCCTCCGACCCGGCGACCGTACGGGCCAGGACCATTGCCGCATCGTTTGCTGAGACAACAATGAGACCCGTCAGTAGGTCCTGAATGCTGATGATCTGGCCGGCCTGGAGGCGCATGGTTGCCTCGTCGCCGCCCACATGAGCAAGGTCGCTGGCCTCCACACGCACCAACTGTTCCCACTTGATCGTGCTCGCCTTCAGGGCGTCAAGCACGACGTAGGCTGTCATCATTTTAGTTAGCGACGCGGGCTGTAGACGCTCGTCAGCATTCTTCTCGAGCATGACGCGATGCGAGCCGCTGTCGAGCAAAATGTAAGAGCGTGCTGCAATCTGTGGAGCCTGCGCGGCCGTTGCGGGGAGGGGGAGGGCGCCGAAAGCAAATGCCGAGGCGGCAAGAAAACGAGTGAAGCGCAAAAAAGGCATCAATGAACTGTCGTGCGTGGGCCGAGGCGTGAGGCCGCCTCGAGGAGAGCATTGTGTCACCCGCGCATAAGGGGGTATGGACATCCACCTCAGAACTTGATGCCCATGGACATCCGCCATCGTGGTCACCTAGTCAACTTCCCCACATTCCTTTTGTCTATCCGCCCTGAGACGGCGAGAAATCGCTCCCCCAGCAATGAGCGTTATTGCCCCGGCTACAAGCGAACGACGCGCATCTGACCCCGAACACCGTCAGGTGTCGACGTTTTCACTTTCAAAAAATGAAACTAGGGCAAGCCGGCATCGCCGGCGCGTCAGGCGTTCGAGTGTGTGCAACTTCGGAACCGCCGATAGGCGGCTGTCCACACCCTTGTGGTGTGGGCAGCGAAGTTGTGCACACGGGGAAGCGCTGAGCCCGAGTCGCGGGGCACATGAGAGCGTTCCGGAGCCAGCTCGTTTTCTGTGGTGCTATTTGATGAGACCTTCGGGGAGCATTGTTGCAACCAGTTGCCTAAGGCGCTTACGCTCGGAATTTGATATGCGACTCCACGCCAGCACTATTTCTGCGAGGTCTTCGTCTTCGCAATAAAAATATGCCGCTGGCACACGCAGCACCTTCGCCAACTTCAAAGCGATTTCAAACGGCGGTTCGTGCACGCCTGTTTCGTAACGGCTAATTCGCGCGCTCGCTGTATGTTCATCAAGTCCAATTTGGACGCCCAGTTTGTCTTGTGGAATATCCTCGTCGCGCCGGGCGGTCCGAAGCCGGCGGCCAAATAGAGACGCTGGCTGCTGTTTTTTCATTCTACGAATATCGTAGAAATCGCTTGTTGAATCTCTACGTAATTCGTAGAATCGATGATGCTACCGACCAACGTCGACGGACCGACTCTCAGCTTTGCTGAGGTCACTCCAACAAATACGTCCCTCAAAAAATGCAGCTAATGCCAAACTCAACCTTTAAAACTCTTGTTGGCCGGTGTCATGCTATTCACTGACAGCAGTTGGGAAGAGCTACATCCCATAAAGAAGAGGCTCATGCAGCCACTTCTTGCGTGGCGCTGCGTTGGATGGACGGACCTCACGCCGAACTTCTTTGTCGTGGCCTCCTCTCGCGGTGCGGACTGCGCGGCCCCGGATGGTTGGGTGGTGGACGGTGCCGAAGCGCTGATTCAATTGGTACTGCAACTTGGCGATGTTAGCTTTTCGGTTCACTTGTTGGCTCGTAGTGAGGATGACGCTTCCGTCACGCTCTGCCGAGTAAGCGGGTTGTGGCAGGAGGCAGAGGGAAACGATAAGGGTGTCGTGAACTACTGGTATTCGACCGCCGACGGAGAAACGAGACGGTGTTCGCCTGTCGCATTCGGTACGCGTGTTGAGAGACCACGGCTGGTGAAAGTATTGAGCTTCGAAAACGGGTGAGCACGTGCGAGATTCGAAATCTGCGGCGGCCTGCAGAACGCGCTTATCCGTGAAGGCCGGCGCAGTCTGGAGACCATGCGGGCTCAAACGCTCTCGCTTAAGTAAGGAATGACCATGCCGCGCTCTACGCGTGCTACAGAAAACGAAACATCGCTCGATGAGGAATGGGTGGACCACATCTTCCATCGCGCCGTGATTGCAGCCATCTTGTTCGACCCGAAGGTCGCTGAAACACTGCTTGAAATCCCTGATGCGGCGCTTGGTCGGCTCTTCAAGAATCATCTTTGCAAGGCCGTTGGCCAGGCCACGGTCTACGGCATCGATTTCCCCGCGCTTTGCGAGGAGGAAGATAGGCTTCGCGAGCGCGTTAGAGCTGAGTCGAAGCAGGCGCTAGAAAATAGGCGCTCCCGTAGGTACCACAATGCGAACCCGGAGCGCTACCCTCTCGTGCTTCAAGGCAAAGTGCTCCGAATGCATGACTTCCGCATCTCGGCAGGCCTCACGGAAAAGAAACTGGCTAAGCTTGTTGAATCGCAGCGAGTATTTCGCGTCTACTTTGGTCCCGAAGCCTTTTACCCAGCGTTCTTCCTCTCGACGACGATTTTTCGCGACGACTTCAGAAAGGTCATACGTGGTCTCGGCAAAGTCGACCCATGGTCTATGTTCGACTTCTTCACGACCGCGATTGAGGCGTTGGGTGGGGCTACACCGCTTCAACGACTATCCGCGGGGGATGTTAAGCCGGTAGTGCAAGAAGCCAAGACCGCCGCCGAACAATATGCCCGACTGTTTCCATAGGTGACCAATATTTCGTACCTCTGCTGGCCATGAAAGAACTTTTGAACTCCACTTTCAACGACTCCGACACTTCTGGTCGTGCCGGCAGTCGGGTTCGCTCTCAGCCTAGTCGGAGTTTCGTTTCGACGCTTGCCTACCGCGGAGCGCGCCAACCGCCCCTCAGAATCAGCGGAAGAAGAGATGAACTCTGATAGCCGTATCGACCTTGAGACTGCGCTTCGCAAGTTCCACGAATTGGGCTTAGAGGACGGGGACCTAGGATATGCCTACTGGTATGAAGTCGGACAGCTACTGAAACGAGCGGCAGGCATGCAAGCGCGAATAGAAGAGCTCAGCAAGGAGTTGGAACAGTGTCGCGCCGCGCGGCGGAAAGCGGATTGAAACGAACGTAGCGCCGCAGTGCCTGTGAGCTAGCCTGGATTAACTTAGGCGCGTGAGGCCGGTTGCTTTGAGAAAGGGTGACCCAAAATGTCGACGAACGCGAAGATTCCACCGCCGCCTGACGCCGACGATTTCATGTCCACCGCCGAAGCCGCGAAGCTGCTATTCGTTTCCCGTCCACATGTCGTGAAGCTGCTCAAGCAAGGCAAACTCAAGCTTCACCATAAAACTCGGAACAACCAGTTTCTAACGAAGGCATCAGTGCTAGCTTATCAGGCGCATCAGGATGCTGCGGTAAAAGCCTACAAAGCTTCGGCAGCTGACGAATAAGCTGAATCTAATAAAGCGTAGTGGTGTCTGAATCGCAAGATGATAATGTTCAGGTGGGCGGGCGATAAATATGGAGGCCGTACGATAGTCGGTTCAGGCAACTGCCGCCGCGATGGAGTAGCGCCGGACGCGAGGAGGCTTCGATGAAGGAAGGAATCGGTGTGGAAGAACGATTGTTCAGAAAATCGGACAAGCCGTCTGAGGACATGAGTTGCAACTGGCACTACAAGAAGTCCCCGCGCTACAACGACTTCGCATCTACCGATGCATCTGGGAAATGGTGCATCTTTGTGAGCCCCGCCGACGTGGACCAAGAATGGAACAAAATCAGCGGCGCTATCGAGAGCAACCAGTTAATGTGCGCCAAGGTATCCACCGCTCTGCGCAGCATTGGTCGCGATGGGCACGTCATCTGTGTCTACACGCGAGACTGGGCAGATAGGCAGGACCTCATGCGCGCACGCGAAGTGCTGCAGTCGCTGGGCTTCGTGAAAGAACTCGGCTACAAGCGTGACATTGATACACGGAACAGGATTTACGGCTCTGGTGAGTGGTACCTACGTGTATAGCCAGCCGTTGCAATCTAGTTCGAGAACCGATGTGTCCCATATGGAAGGTGAGAAGCGGTGTCGAAGCTTGTTGTTGTGGAAGTCGGCGCCGGCAGAGCGTTACCGACGGTACGACGCTTCAGCGAACGGTTCTCGTCGCAGAGGCTCATTCGAATCAACCTTCGGGAACCGAGCACGAAACCGTCGCATGGAGTCGGTTTAGAGGGCGCCGCCGCTGCGACGCTCAAAATGCTTGACGCTCAGTTGTGAGTCTTCGTAAATCACATTCAACCGCGTAGTGCGGCCACACCTTGGCAACTCGGTTCGGGCTCCGCCGAGCGAACTCGCGCGCAGGGCGACGACATGCGAGGCGTGTCGGATGGTCACACCGACCCGGCAGCTGCCACAGTTAGAGAGAGCGAGATGACAGACCGACATGTGCCTGATGATTTTCCGAGGCAACCGGACCCCGGTTCTGTAACCGGGGTTCAACCAAAACTTCTCGTTCGCGAAGTCGACGGACGCTATCAAAGCAGTCTCACTGAAGAACAACGGTGGGTACGCTATGACGCGTGCGAGGACCTTGCTAGTCAGCTAGCCGCGTACGCATCGCGAAAGATTACTACCTCCGGTCTGTCGTCAGACGTGGCGTTGACTCGCGCCGAGAGAGGCGTGAGATTGAAGGTCGACGCTGGCGAATGGGACTTCTCCCAACGTGAGGTGGCTTGGGTCATGAAGCGCACGCGGCAACTGCTACAGGGTGCGACCGATGACTAGCGAACGCGCCGAGAAAACAAGCACAGCATCTCGCCCGAAAGCGCGCGCTCGGTCAGTCGGTGACATACGCCACCCATATTTCTGCCGGCTCCAGGTGGACTCGTATCAACGCTCGAAGGCGTGTGTGAAGTCAAGTCATGCCGACGAACTTGAACATAAGAATCATCGTGCCGTGACAACGCCGTCTCTCTGGTCTCTCACTCACGTAGCGCGAGGGCTGAAAGGAGTTGGTCGCCCGTGTTGAAGACAGTAGCCCAAGCCTTTTTCTGTCGTAATTGCGGCGCCACTGGTCTTAAGTTTTCGGCGCAATCGATGGACATAGACTTCGATGGCATTTGTGGTTACGTCCTCTCCATGTCGGGAAAGTTCAGACGCGAGTTGGTCCTTTGTTACCACGCGACCGGCCCGCGTGGCGAATATTTCGAGAACCTCTATCTCTCGCGACGTCAAATCCAAAATCTGTCGACGGACCGTCGCTGTACGGCCGATGAGGTCGAACGATAGATTGCCGACCGTCACCTCTTCGGCCGGACACCTTGCTCCTCGCCTGATTAACGCACGAACACGTGCAAGCAACTCCGGGATTGAGAACGGCTTTGCCATGAAGGCGTCTGCGCCGCGGTCCAGTGCGTCGACTCTACGCTCGATAGTATCGACCACGCTGAGGGCGAGCACGGGCAGCTTTGACTCGCGACAGCGCAGTCTTGACAAAACCTGTGCTCCGCTTATGCCTTCGACATCCAAGTCCAGTATGAGCAGGTCGAAGGATTTGGCTCGCAACGCAGTGTCAGCGAGATTTCCGGTAGCGACTCTGTCGACCGCGTAGCCCGACAGCCGAAGTGCTTCTCGCACGACTTCTGCAATTTCATTGTCGCCGTCGGTAATCAGAACTCGCATAGAGACCCTTCGAACCTACTTAAGGCTACCCCTGGATGAAGGCGCAGCCCCCTTCGAACCTGCGCGTTTTAAGGCCGTCGAAATGCTCGCGCGACCGTGTTCAGCATGACATTCAGACTTGAGTGACAAACTTCGTGGTGAGATACCCGTCGAAAGTCTCAGTGCCACCTTCGCTACCCATCCCACTGTCTTTGATTCCACCAAACGGAGTTTCAGGCAGTGCCATGCCAGCGTGATTAATATTCACCATGCCCGCTTCAAGCTCAGTCGCGAGTCGATGTGCCGACCGGGTGCGCTCCGTGAATGCAAACGCCGCGAGTCCAAAAGGCAAACTGTTGGCCCGTGCGATTGCTTCATCCAATGTATCGAACTTCGCAAGCGGCGCGATAGGCCCAAATGGCTCCTTCTGCATGAGGTCGGCTGTGTCGTCGAGATTGTCCACCAAGGTTGGCGCAAAAAAGCTGCCGCCAAGCTCGGGGGCGAACCCGCCCGTTAGAACGTTCCCACCTCGCGCTTTCGCATCAGCAACGAACCGCTCCATTTCCTTGACTCGTCGAGCGTGAGCAAGCGGTCCCATCGTGGTTGAAGAGTCGATGCCAGGACCCAACCTGGCGGTTTCGAACGCCTCAATCATCTGGTCTCGAAACTTTGTATAGATGCCCGACTGAACGAAGAGTCGCGTAGGTGCGACACACACCTGGCCCGCGTTGCGCAGTTTCATCCGCATTGTCACTTGTACCGCCGAATCCACGTCCGCATCGTCACAGACAATCACTGGGGCATGCCCACCAAGCTCCATGGTTGCCCGCTTCATATGATGCCCAGCGAGCGCTGCTAGCTTTTTGCCCACATCGACGGAGCCAGTAAATGAGACCTTCCGGACCAACGGATGTTGAATGAGAAAGTCCGATACCTCGTGTGGAACACCCCAAACGATGTTCAGGACACCGGGCGGCAATCCAGCGTCGTGAAAAAGTTTCGCCAGCGCCACAATTGCACTGGGAGAATCTTCCGGCCCTTTGAGAACGATGGCGCACCCTGCACCAATAGCAGCTGTGATTTTTCTTATCGCCTGATTGAATGGGAAGTTCCATGGCGTGAACGCGACGCAAACTCCCACAGGCTCGCGCACGACTATCTGCCGGACGGCTGTGTCTCGCGGAGGAATGACACGTCCATAGATGCGGCGGCATTCTTCCGCGTGCCAATCTGCGTGGTCAGCACATGTGACCACTTCGGCGCGGGCTTCCGCAAGAGGTTTGCCTTGGTCCAAGGTAATGGCTTGCGCAATATCGTCAGCACGTTCCCGAGCAAGCGATGCTGCACGACGCAATATTTCTGAGCGTTGGAGTGGCGAGCTTTTCCGCCATTTCAGGAAAGCCGATTGGGATGTAGCTACGGCATGCGCTAGGTCTGCAATCGTTGCGTGAGGCAAACGTCCCAACACCTCACGTGTGGCCGGATTGGTGACGTCTTCTGATTTACGCTGTCCACCGACGCCAATAAATTCACCATTGATGTAAAGAAATAGCTCGGGATACACAGATGCTCCTGGAGAGTAACGCCGTTTTTGAAATGAGCCTGCCGATACGGTCGCTCACGCGAACGACGAGGACATCGGCCGGAAAGCCGTGTCCTCGCCTTCGTGGCTCGTGGGGATTTGCGGAGGAGCAGACTTGATAACCGGGCGACGACTACGAAAGCTGACGACGGCGGTTCACTCCATCCTCCGTTTGATGCTCGAGGTTTGACCGTACCGCTCGGCGGCCGATGATGAATGCGCACAATGACGACATAACACCTGAACCCGCGACGTAGGCACAAACGAGCCAAGGGCTTCCGCCCGCGAGGGTCACAAGTACCGTCGCAATGATTGGAGTGAGACCGCCAGCCGTGACGCTCGAAAACTGATAAACGAACGAGATGCCTGTGTACCGCACCTTGGCGTCAAACAACTCGCACAGGAAGACCGCGACAGTGCCATAGACTGCAGCGTAGAAGACACCGTAGGGAATCGCGATGGCGGCCCACAGCAACATTGTGTTACCCGCCGCATGCGTGAACACCCAGAACGCTGGATAGACCGATGCTGCAGTGATGAGCGCAGCGAAAGCGTAGAGACGCGGACGGCCCACAAAGTCCGAGATACGTCCGAAAATTGGGATAAATATGGTCAGAACAACGCCGCCAATCATCACCCCAATGAGCGCTTCATTCCGGCTGATACCGATATGACTCGTCAGATAGCTGATGGTGAAGACGCTGAAGATGTTGAAGAACACCCCATCGATGTGTCGCGCACCCAGACCAAGCAGCATGTTGCCCGGGAAACGCTTGCACATATCCAGGAACGGTACCTTCGTCTCGCTGTGGCTGCTCTTGACCTTCGCGAACTCGGGCGTTTCCATCACGTTGAGCCGAATCCAAAGACCAAACATCACGAAGATAAAAGACAGTCCAAACGCGAGTCGCCAGCCCCACGCCATAAACTGAGCGTCGGTCAACAGCGCGGACAGCGAGGCGATAATGGCAGCGGACAGTAGCACACCAACTGAAAGTCCAATCTGCGGCAGGCTCGCATAGAACCCTTTGCTTTCACGAGGAGCGTATTCATACGCCATGAGGACCGCGCCACCCCATTCACCACCGAGTCCAATCCCTTGGATGACCCGGAAAAGAAGAAGAAGACCGGGGGCCCAATAACCAATCATGTTGTAGGTTGGTACAAGCCCGATTGCGACGGTCGAGAGCCCCATAATCATCAAAGTGATGACCAGCATGCTCTTGCGCCCGACTTTGTCACCGAAGTGACCGAAGACTATCCCGCCGAACGGCCGAGCAACGAATCCGACGGCGAACGTTGCGTAAGCGAGAAGTGTCGATGTCGCAGCATCCCCAGGAGGGAAATACAACTTGTTGATGACGAGGCTTGCGACGACTCCGTAAAGGAAAAAGTCGTACCATTCTATGATGGCGCCGATGACGCTCGCAGCTGCAACGCGCCGCAGGGCTTTCTTGTCCGTGCTCATGATGTCTCCACTTCATGAAAATGTTGTCGCGCATCGATGTACGCGTTCTGCTCGGTGAAGCGTCGCCGTTGCGACGCTTTGTCTACAAGTTGGCAAGGCTCGTCAGCTGTGCTGCGCCTCCTGTTTGCTGAGCCCTACAATCTTCTCGGACCCAATCACGTGTGAAGTTTCGACTCGCCGGCGGTCGCCCTTCAGAATCATGTCGGCCGCTTTTTCGGCAATCATCACCGTGGGGATATTTGTGTTCCCAGATATGAGAGTCGGCATGATTGAGCAGTCAATGACACGCAGGCCTTCGACACCCCTAACGCGCAATTCACCGTCAACCACCGCCATAGGGTCGTCGGCCGAGCCCATTTTTGCCGTGCCGGACGGATGGAAAATCGTTGTCCCGTATTCCCGGCAGAACTGCAGGATTTCATCGTCCGTGCGTACGTTCGGGCCAGGTCGATATTCGCGCTTCATATACGCCGCCATCGGTTCTGTCGCCGCGACCTTGCGCGCGAACTTCACGCCGGCGACCGTCGTGCGTCGGTCGGTTTCAGTCGAGAGGTAGTTGCACTGAATACGCGGTGGCTCCAACGCCTCGAGGGAGCGAATCCGCACGAAGCCGCGAGATTCTGGGCGAAGCTGGCAAATCGAGTATGTGCAACCGGGGAAGTCGTGAACTTCTCCCGCCGTGCTATCCGCGGACAAAGCTGCGAAGTGAAACTGAATATCGGGAGTCGCGTTCTCGTCTGGCAACGCGCGGCAAAACATTCCGCCATGATTAATGCCGACCGCCAGAGGGCCACTGCGGCGCAAAAGCCATTGCAGCCCCATCTTCGCGCGACCGGTCAAGCTACGAACCGCATCATTGGTGGTAATCGGTTTGGTCACTTCGTACATCAATCGAACCTGCAGGTGGTCCTGGAGATTTTCGCCCACACCTGGTGAGACATGCACAGGCTTGATGCCGAACTCAGAGAGCAAAGCTGCAGGGCCAACGCCCGAAAGTTGCAATAGCTGTGGGGACTGGATGGCACCGGCACAGAGCAGGACTTCGCGCGTCGCTTTGACCTCGAGAGTTCGACCGTCTCGCACGTACCGAACGCCTGTGGCCCGTTTCCCCTCGAACAACACCTTGGTTGCTTGTGCAAGAGTCTCGATATGGAGGTTGGCTCGGCTCTTCGCCGGCTTCAGATACCCGACCGCGGTCGAGCAGCGGAAGCCGTTCTTTGTGCTGACCTGGAAATAACCTACTCCCTCTTGACGGCCATCATTGAAATCATTCGTGCGGGGTACGCCCAGGCGTTCAGACGCTCCAATGAAAGCGTCGACCAGTTCATGCTCCGGTGGAACGCTAGTCGCATGCATCGGGCCGCTATCGCCGCGGGTTGCTGACGCGCCTAGGTCGTTGGTCTCGAGCTTGCGAAAGTACGGTAGCACGTCGTCCCAACCCCAGCCGGGGTTGCCGAGGTCACGCCATTCGTCGTAGTCACGCTTTTGGCCGCGGATGTAGATAAGGCCGTTAATCGAACTGCTTCCGCCAAGTGTTCGGCCACGCGGTTGATAGATTTTGCGATTCGCGAGTTCCGGTTCAGGCTCGGTGTAGAAACGCCAGTTGTATTTCGGGTGTTGCATCGTCTTCGCATATCCGATGGGAATGTGAATCCACGGATACCGGTCTTTCGGGCCGGCTTCGAGAAGGCAAACGGTATATTTTCCGCTTTCGCTCAGGCGATTTGCGAGAACTGAACCGGCCGAGCCAGCGCCGACGATGACGTAGTCGAATGTTTGCATGCTGCCGTGTCTCCTGATTTCTATCGCGCTTTGGGGAGCGCCTTGCATTTGCAACTTGTATGCAGATGTCTTACCATATTGATACAACGGCACTTTTGGCGGTGCAAGCGAAAACGCGGTTGACTCTGGAATCTGAGCCTGAAGCCGCATTTTTGAACTGAAAAAGCACGCCGTTTGACCCTCTCGGAACGGACCCTGATGCAAGGAAACCCTGAAAAGCGCGGCGCATCGCGTCGACGTTTGACCCCACTTCCCCCGGCGCCGGAAACGACGGAGGATGACAACACAGCGGTTGCTGAAAAGCAGTCTGGAACTGTGGCGGGCGAGTCTCTTCTAAATCGGGAAAGTCCAACGGCGCTGTATATGCAGATTGCCGACCTGTTGCGCTCGGACATCGACTCAGGTTCCTTCGCGACTGACAGCAAGCTACCCGGGGAGAATGAGCTCACTCACCGTTTCGGAGTGAGTCGCGTGACGGTTCGCCAGGCCATTGCCCAGTTGCTGGCTGAGGGGTACGTCGTTAGCAAGCAGGGCAAAGGCACTTTCGTGTCGCGGCAAAAGTTCTTGCACGACCTGAAGCCGATGCGAGGGTTTTACGACGCACTCATCGCGCAAGGTGTGGAGCCGAAAACGAAGCTGCTTGAATTTGGGCCTGCATCTGCTTCAGAAAGCTTACGTCAGGCGTTTGGCGCAACCGATGCCGATTGCTTCCAGCTGCGACGCCTGTATCTGGTTGATGACGAACCCATTGCGCTTGTTGTGTCGACGCTGCCGCCGGAGGCTAGCGGATTAACTTGGGAGCAGGTGAACCGCACCCCCATTTATGGATTGTTGGAAAGCGTCTTGAAGCTAACCGTGACGAGAGCAGAGGTTCGAATTCGCGCTCGCTCTGCGGGCGCCTCAGTCGGCCAACTCCTGGGACTTTCTGCGAAGGCTGCCCTTCTCGTCATGGAGCGCGAGTCTTTCGGCAGCGATGGTGCTTTGCGCGAACGTACTTCGTTCTACATTCGCCCGGAAAATTACGAGTTTTCGCTGAGCGTTCAAGGTCCTTTGCCCGTGGCCTCGTCAATCAAGAACGTGAACGGCGCCGCATCCCGCGCAACAGAGAAATAAAGATGTGCGAAGTCGAGTCTTTCCTCAGAGGAAAGGCTCGACGGTCCATCGTGAGCGCAGGACTGGACTTGTTATTGGTTGGTCATCGCATCTTCGAAGACGCGCTCTCAGGCTCTCTCCAATCCCTTTCTCTTTCATCGCATTGCGGCACCGCTTACGCAATCAAAAATCAGACGAGGTGACTACGAATGCGGCGCAATTCATCGCCCATGCGGGTGAATCGCGCGTCGGTCATCTCCACGGAGGGCTTGGTGGTGCCAAGCGTGGGTGCTTCCTTTGTTACAACCAATTCCACGAAGGCCGGTGCCGGTCCACTCAAAATCGAGTGAAGCTTGCGTTCGAGGTCTTCCAGGTCGCAGATGCGTTGCGACGTCTTATAGCCTGCCGAACGGGCAAGGCCTACGAAGTCCACAGTCTCGGCGCCTGGCGTGTCCAGATTCCCTAAGCCGGAAAACTGAGTGCTGTTGTTGAACAGGAAGTGGACATACTTTCCCGGCGCAGCTTGCGCTACCGTCACCAATCCTCCCAACTCCATGAGAAGGCTGGCGTCTCCGTCGAGGACGAACACGGGACGTTTCGGCTGCGCCAAGGCAAGTCCCAGCCCCAAGGACGCCGCCCCGCCCATCAGGGGAACGCACGCGACGTTCAGCGGGTCGGTGGAAATCTTGTCCAGAGCGTTCATCGCACCCATTGTGCAAACGACGATGGCATCGCCACGGACCTTCTGAATTACTTCGCACGCTTCTGCAGTAGACATGTTCATGATTGGCTCCTTCAAACTGACTGCTTTACCTTGTCGGCATCGTTGGATTGCGCGAATCCCATGAAGTGACCCGCGATAAGTACAGCTGGTCCCTTGCGTTCCCGGGATGCGGCCCAAGCGGCCGCGATATGTCTTTCGTCCCCCGGCGCCTCGAGTCGCCAGTACGGAATATCGAGTGTTTCCAGCAAGGGCTCGAGCATTCGCACCATCAGACGACGGGATTCCCGTGGGTCCTTCCCAAGATTCGCGAACTCGCGTCCGAACTGGCCGACCACAAAAAGCATCGGAATCTTCGAGTCGAGGCCAAGCGCTCGAACACTGTTGATTGCTGCATAGAAGCCCTGGTTTTGCACGAGAATCGCGACACTGCGCCCGCCCGCGTACAGACCCGCGGCCACTTCGACCGCCTGGTCTTCGGTCGTTGTGGGCACTACGCGGATACCATTGTTCTGGTCCTCGAGCGCCTGATGAAGAGCAATCTGCAACATGTCCGGAACCGTCGTGACGAAGTCGATTCCGCACTTATGGAATTCGCCAATCACCTTGGCCGCGCTGACAGAGTGTTGAGTGAAATCGTTGTCCATACTGACCTCATTGCGCTGGCGCGCGTTACATGCCCGCATGCAGGATGGCGAGCGAATAGTTTTTGCGGCGGCTTGGGGCCGAAGCAACGCTGCCGTTCACAGTGACGGAAGCGTCGGAACGCAGCCTTGAACGGATAGAAAGCAGGAGTTGGTGCCACATCACGAAGATGGGCCGGAAGGTACACATTGGGGGTGTCTCCATCGTCGGTCGCTACCCAAGACGCACTGATTCTCGGGTTTACGACTTGTATCTAAATGTCTTATCATCTTGATACAATGCGAAGCAGACGACCGCAAGCAGAAACACGAGATTTGTCGGAATTTGAGACTAAAAATGCTTCTTCGAACAAGAAAGCACGATGCCCCCAGGGAGACGAATGACCACCTCCGATATGCTCCAAGAGCACAAGATGCTCAGGCTACTCAGCCTTCTCGAGCGGGTTTCTGCCTCGAATCAACCGGTCACAATTGCGCAGATAGCGATGCGACTGGATATTCCGAAGGCCAGCGCAGCGCGGCTCGTGGACCTGTTGATTTCTAGTCGGTATCTGGCACGGATGCCGGACACAAGAGGACTCATACCCGGCCCGCGTACCGTCCAACTTGCCGCGTCAACCCTCAGCAACAGTTCGTTCCGACGCGAATGCCGGGCAGTGCTTCGTGGGTTGGTCTCGCGCCTTGGCGAAACATGTAATCTCTCAGCTTTCGATGGTGATTGCGTGCTGTACCTCGAGCGCGTCGAAACGTCGGAGCCGTTGAGGATGCATCTGGAGCTTGGCTCCAGACACCCGCTTCACTGCACCGCAGGCGGAAAATTATTCTTGTCGCAGCTCCCGCCCGTTGAGCGCGCTGCACTTCTGGACCGGCTCACGCTTAGCCCGCGCACGCCACACACCATCACCAACAGAGCGAAGTTGGACGATGAACTCACGCGTCTTGCTGAGAAGGGAATCTCCACCGACAGGGAGGAATTCATCATCGGCATGGTCGGTGTAGCTGTGCCTGTAATTACGGGTTCTTCGCGCAATGCCATTGCGCTCGTATGTCACGCGGCTGCCCCCAGAAGCAGTCTGGAGGAGTTGCTTTTGAAACTGCCAGTTTTGAAGGAGGCAGCACTGCAGTTTAAGGCCCTGTTCGACGCGCAGACCGTGGATTGATGCTCGTGCCGGCACGCGTGCCCGTCTTTTGCGTGTCGTCAGGAAGGACTCATTCGGCCATACGCGTCCAGCAACGACGTCTTGTACACGACCCCGAGAATCGATGAACTGTTGGAGGTCGGGTCGATAACCGGAAGGCGTTCCCCACGAAACTTGAGGAACAATTGCAAGGCTTGGCCCAACGTCATATCTGGGGTAAGGACGTGAAACTCCGGTAAGAGGAAGTCCGACGCAGTTCTACGCCGTGGAATCCGAGGAGCCGCCAAATCAGAAGCGACGTCGTCCAATGCGACTACACCACAGAACTGCTGACGTTCGTCGACGACGTAGAGATACTTCACGGGATGTTCCGCAAACATACGAGTCATCGCCTCGACCGATGCGTTGAGCGGGACGATAGTGTCTGCGGGCCTGACCAACTCCCGCATTCTCATAGCAGCGAGTTTCGACCGGTCTTTCAACTCACGATTGCGCCGTACCGTCACTTCGTACATTGCACTGTGCTCGGCGTTGCGAGCCACGAAGTATGCGATGACACAGGAAAGCATTAGCGGCAGGACTACCTGATATGAGAGGGTCATCTCGAAAATCATGAGAATTGCCATCAAAGGCGCATTGGTGGCCGCTGTCAGGAAAGCGCCCATGCCGACGATTGCGTAGGCGTAGGGCTCGGCGCTCGCCTGTGGCCATATGTTCTGAACACCAATTCCGTAGATACATCCGATGACTGCCCCGACAAATAGCGTTGGCGTGAAAACGCCTCCAACTGCACCTGTCCCAGCTGTTGCGAGCGTTGCGATGATTTTTAAGACCAGCACAACGAGCAGCGCGGTCCACGTCCACGGCTGATGCAGCAGCGAGTTCACAACCTCGTAACCATTGCCCCACACCTCTGGCGCCCAAACGGAGACAATGCCTACTATTAAGCCTCCTAATGCGAGCTTCATCGGAAGAAAAAGTGGCAGCTTGCCAAATCCCTTCTTGGAAATCGCGAGCAGTTGAAGAAATCGAGGGGCCAGAATTCCGCAAAGTAGGCCGAGGACAACAAATGGGAGGACCTCCATCCCGGTGACCGTAGGAAACGACGGCATCTCATAGGGAGGTCTGTAACCAGCGAATTCACGCATGGTAATGTTGGCGACGACTGACGAAACTACGATGGGACCGAACCATTCCATCGCCATCGAACCGAGGACCAACTCAGTGACGAAGAACGCGCCAGCAATTGGTGCGTTGTACGCCGATGTGATGCCTGCTGCCGCACCGCACGCGACGAGCACGCGCAGGCGAGCCGGGTCGAAACGAAACAGCCGGCCGACAACCGAAGAGCACAGGGCCGCGAGTTGAACCATTGAGCCCTCTCGACCGATTGAGCCGCCGCTGGCAATTGAAAAAAGCGACGAAATAGTCCGCCAGATGCTTTGCCACACGGGCACTACACCGCCTCCAACGGTGACAGCTTCCATATAGTCAGCACCCGAGCCTGAGGAACCCCGACGCGCGAGAAGCAAGCACCCGCCAGCTATCAGGCCTCCCACCGTCGGCACAGCAATCCGAACAGGCCACGGCAAAGCCTTCGCAAACTCAACAAAATTCCCGGGCTCCCCCCCAATCGTTCGCTGCAGCAAATCTATACCTTCTCGAAATGCAGCCATCGCGTAGGCGCCAACAATTCCCACGACAACGGCCCAAAGAAGCATTGCGTGCGTGTCGGGTTGGCGCACGGCCTTCCACAAGAAGGTCCGGAGCAGGCAAGAGGCATTTTTCATAGCTAGCTGCGACAGTACGGTCCCCGAGGCTGACCGGTCGATGCGCAGTCGGCATCGAAACTCGTGGGGCAAAGAAGTGGCTCGGTATTGAAGCACCGAGAACAACGCCGCCATAAAGGCGGCGTTACGGTCCAACGGGTTGCAGCGCGCTCAGTGCCGCGGCTTGAGATGGACAGGAGATGTTTCTGATTGTCCGTGAGCAAACGTGGCTGGGGCCGTGTCACCTGAGCCCCCTCGCAGAAGGCGAAGCGTTTTTGTCTCCGGGTCGACTTCAACCAGCGAGCCGTGTGGAATGAGTTCGGTCACATCCTGGTCAAAGCCAGCCAGCATTGAGATTCCCCCGAGGGCTGCGCCTTGCGCCAGAATCGTGTTGACCGTGTTGAAGATGATTGCGACGGGTGCCATGTTCCGCGATTGCATCTCGTGGAGCATCCAGGCACTCGCTACCCCACCTTTCGCTGTGTCTAAAACCAGAACCCGGCCAACGTACGACTGGCCGACCAGCTTATGTGCCGGACGAGAGAAGACACCTTCGAGACGATTCAAGTCGTAGCGAGCGGAAAATCCATCCTTCGCAACCAGTGCTTCTCCCGAGACTTTCTTTCCGAGCGCGTGACGCGCCGTCAATACGAGTTCGCTCATGCCAGTTCTCCTTTTTCCGCAGCAGCGACGCACTCTTCCATCGATGCCAGCATCGGCGTGTATCCGTAGCCACCCAGAATGTTCACAAGCTTTGCGCTATTCGTCGCAAGCTTTTTCCAGCCCTTCGCTTCAGACATTTCACGTGCGTACGACTGGTAGAAGCACATACCAGACAGCACGGTACCTCCAGCGCTTTCGATGCGACGCGTATAGCCGAAGCGCTCCGAGTCGGGCGACACCTGAGGGCTAGTGACTGCAAGGAGCGGGACCTTGAACTTGCGGCCGTCGCAGAGTTCCGCAAGCGAGCGGAGTTCGTACAGACTCAGTTGCGGTGCGGAGAAGACGACGACATCGATAGATTTGGTCACTGCGTAGCTTGCAGCGAGCGCATCGATTTGTTCGCGGTCAATACGGTGATGAACCGGCAGCTTGTCGCCGCCAACGTCTTCGATGCGCTGAGCTTCCGGCGTAATACCGACGAGATGGAAGAGTGCGATGGAACCGAAACTGGCCATCGCGGCGCCGAAGTGCTTCAAGTCGTCGGAGGTCGGCGCACCCTCAATACCTTCAATCACCGGCACTTGCCAGTAGTTACCAGCCAGGCGACCGATAACGCCACCGAGCGCACCCCATTCGTTGAGCGTACGCGGCGTGAAATCAACACGGAAACGCATCGTCGCTTGACGCTGCTCGTCGAGATGGTAGCCGTAGCGTGGCGTACGGCCGGTCAACCCGGCTGACAATGCGGATGGCCCACCTTCAAAGTTCGAGCGTGCGCCGTTCACCGAATTCGAATAAATGACGACGCCGGTGTCACCAAATGCAACATGTTCGCCACGGGTTGCGGCCAGCACCGTCTGATAGTTGATGCAGGTGTCGGTCATGCTGACGCCCAAGCGTTCGAAAGCATGAATAGCGCGGCGCTCGAGTTCAACCATCCAGTCACGCTGACCGAGGTCGTTGGCTTTGCTGAAATCCGTGCCGCGCGGGTCGGTGATGGTCGGGATGCAAACAGTGTGGCGACCGTCGGAGGCCTCTGAGAGACCTTCGAGCCACATCACACCCGCCTGACCCAAGCTTTCCGTATCAGCCATCACGTGCGCCTGCGTCACGGGTACGAAATCGCGCGCTCCGAAGAAGTCGCCGACTTGAACCTGATGGCGCATCGCCATTTGCAGGACCTTTCCGCGCTCTCCGTTGAGCATTGCGGTTTCTTCATCGTTGAGAAGCATTCGCCGTCTCCAGTCTTATCTCGTAAGTGGGGCAGTACGCGTTGAGCTCATTCAGTTAGCTTCCGCGGGGAAGGCGTCACGCTCGATGACTGACTATTGCGATAAACAGTCCAGTTGCGTAGCGTGACCGCCATTTCGAGATGACATCGCCTCGTGAGATGTAAGGAAATGTCTATCTTCGACACCTTGGTTGTCTTAACTTGTATTAAGACAACATGAGCGAATAATAGCCAGTCGTCTTTGGGCTGTCAACAACCGGTTTGAGATATGTGTGACTTGCAGAAAGGCGAACGTGCGATGCCACGTAACCGGCGAAAAATACTGTTTGTGAGGAGTTTGGGCGGCGCAACGAAGAAGCGCGCGGCGAATGGCGCCGCGCGCCACAAACACTAGAACACCCATTACTGTCGCGCTGATTGCGCCACCGCGCTGTGGCAGAACTAGCGACGCCGTTCGGTGTGCCGGCTAGCGTGCTCACATCCTTCGAGGGCAAGGCAGCGCTCCACCTGAAAATGAATGAGCTCTTCAGGATGTTCGCCACGGGTCCGCAACGCGGAGCACCGAGGTTTTTCAGTCCTCAAACCACCCGTTCAACTGGCTCTCGTAGCCCTACGGGAGTGCATCCTCCACCAGCTCAATCCAGTGTCTGACGTCGGTGCGATGAGCGCCACCCAGATGAGTCTGGCACCCAATATTGGCTGTCACAATTAGTTCGGGGTTGCCGCTCTCCAGCGTATCAAGCCTGCACGCTGGGGCGCGCTACTTTGTTCAATACACTGCCGAAATGAGCCGGATTGACGCCTATCGACTGACGCGTCGCTCTGGAAAACTGTCTCATGTTCAAACCACACGAGACACCAATGTCGAATACGCTCCCCCTGATTCACCTCAGTCCCAATGATGTCGTGCGCTTGGTCCACCGCATCGGGCTCCCGCAATGTATCGCAGGCGTGGCTGAACGCATTGAGCAGGACTTTCTGCGTTGGTCGGAATTTGATAAAAGTGCACGCGTAGCCAGCCACTCACCTGACGGCGTTGTGGAATTAATGCCTATCGCCGATGCGACCCAATTCGCGTTCAAATACGTCAATGGCCATCCGAAAAACACCACTCTCGGCCTACCCACAGTGATGGCGTTCGGCGTTCTGGCAGATGTTGCCACCGGTGCGCCCATCATGCTTTCCGAACTTACGCTGACCACCGCGATTCGCACGGCAGCTATGTCCTCACTTGCCGCGCGCACGTTGGCGAGGCCCGGGTGCCGCACGATGGCTCTCATAGGCAACGGGGCTCAAAGTGAGTTTCAGGCAATGGCCTTTCGGCACTTGTTGAACATTCAGAGCATCCGACTCTACGATGTCGACAAGGCCGCAACCAACAAGCTCCTCTCGAACCTTGAAGGCTTTGGATTGGACCTCGTGGTCTGTAATAGCGCAGCGGAAGCTGCACTGGGTGCGGACATCATCACCACCGTGACGGCAGACAAGACGAATGCAACAATCATCTCGCCGGAGATGGTCACGCCTGGCGTCCATATCAATGCGGTCGGCGGTGACTGCCCAGGCAAGACGGAGCTGCATCGAGGCGTCCTTGAAATGGGTAAGGTCTTCGTCGAGTACGAGCCGCAGTCTCGTATCGAGGGTGACATCCAACAGATGGCTGCAGATTTCCCTGTGACAGAGCTTTGGCGGGTTCTGACGGGCCACGTGCCGGCGCGCCATAGCGCGAGCCAGATAACCATCTTCGACTCGGTTGGGTTCGCGCTCGAAGACTACTCCGCATTGACCTTCCTGTATGAGAAAGCTCGCTCGTACGGCTTCGGACGGGATTTGGCCTTGATTCCCGCTCTGAACGACCCGAAGAATCTTTTCGGCGCGCTGGAGCTGGCAAGCATCGCGCCGGAACCGTCGCTGGTCGACTGAAGCAGGCATACTGCGTTCGTGCCGCCGCGAAGTGATGTTCCCGGTTGGTACGAAGCACGCCTTCGAGCGCTGCAAATTGTGCACGAAGTTGCTCGGCCCGCTCGCAAAGCATAGAAAAAGACCCGAGCAAGCGCTCGGGTCAAGGTCTGCTCGCAACATCAGCGGACGAATGAAGACTTCGGGCTGAGAACTTGTGGCGAATCGCTACGAGCGCGCCAGCTTGGTTCTGAAGGCGAACCTGCGGCCAGAATGATGTCGCCAACATAACCAGAAGTGGTCGGATTAGGGGCATAGGAATTTGGCTGCCAGCAGGAGATTCCAGACCGCATACTGTGCTCCATAGCCATATGGGAGGTTGTTTGCGAAGTTCGTGTCTTTGCTGAAGCTATAGGTGCCACCAAATTGAAGTCCACCGAATATCGGACTGGTGTACTTATGTTGCTTACGCGGAGGGTGTTAATAACTATCTGAACGTCTTCAAAAGGATGCTGGTCTCCGTATGGCGGATGCCTTTAGTCAGCCTTATCCGCTCTAATACTTTTGAGAGTTCGGCCGGCGAGCTTGCCCGTAGCTCTGCAAGCAAATCCCACCGACCATTGGTGTCGTGAAGCGCAACGGCGGCAGGCTCTCCGAGCAGGCTTGCGATGACCTCTTGCGTGCGATTTCCGTCTACCTGTACGCCCATCCAGGCACGAATCCGTGTGTCGTCATCTTCGGGACGCAGCTTGAGCGTGTAGCCAACAATGACTTGCTCATCCTCAAGTTTGCGTAGCCTTGCCGTCACGGTACCGCGGGCAACGCCTAACTTGGACGCGAGCGTTGCGATACTGAGCCGCGCGTCTTGGCGTAATAAAGCAATCAATTTCGTGTCGATGTCGTCCATGATGCGCGGCAGGGCTTCAATTTTTTTGACGTCATTCAGCTAAGTAGCCGGCAGGGGAGAAGAACTGCTGTCAAAGGTCTACGAAGGGCAATCACATCGAGCTCGTTAGAGAGTCACCATTTGTTTCGACAACCAGCAGTCTTGCTCTGAGACCAAGCTTAGCCTTCGGGTTACTTCAGGCTTCCGGAAAGGAATTGCCGCAGCCGCTCACTTCGAGGGGAGTTGAGCACTTCTTCGGGAGGGCCTTGCTCCTCTGTACGACCCTGATGTAGAAACATGACATGATTCGACACGTTCCGTGCGAATCCCATTTCATGCGTAACTACAATCATGGTCCGGCCTTCTTCGGCGAGCTTCTGCATCACTTTTAGCACTTCGCCGACGAGTTCCGGGTCCAGAGCGGACGTAGGTTCGTCGAACAGCATGACGTCGGGATTCATCGCCAACGCACGTGCGATGGCAACCCGCTGCTGCTGGCCGCCGGACAGATGCGACGGATATTGCTTCTCGACACGGGGAGGCAAGCCGACTTTTTCAAGGTATTCGCGGGCTCGCTCTTCTGCCTCTTTTCGGCTGAGGCCGAGCACGTGTGTCGGAGCTTCAATGATGTTCTCGAGAACGTTCATGTGAGCCCACAGATTGAAGTGCTGAAACACCATCGACAGCTTCGTCCGCATACGCTGAAGTTGTTTGGGCTCAACGACTACCAAATCGCCTGTCTTGTCTTTCTTCGTTCGAATTTCTTCGCCATCGAGGAAGATTTGCCCCGATTTCGGGCGCTCGAGATAGTTGATGCAACGCAGAAACGTGCTCTTGCCGGAGCCGGACGCGCCGATGATGCTAATCACGTCACCCTTTTTTGCGGTGAGCGACACGCCCTTCAATACCTCGTTATCGCCGAAGCTCTTGTGGATGTCTTGGACTGCGAGCTTGCAGCTCATTGCCTGAGTTGTCTTCATTAACATGCTGTTCCTTCTAAATCGCTGGTCCGTCGTTTGCCCACCAGACAGGACAATGGGGTTGTTTAGTGGGGCCGAACCGCCAGATATGCCAGCCAGCGTTGCTCGGCTTGTCGGAAGAGTGCGACCAACGCAAATGAAACTGCGAGATAGAGCAACGCAGCAATCCCGAAAGACTGAAAGGACTGGTATGTCGCAGCATTGGCGTCGCGGGCGACCTTGAGGATGTCGGGCACTGTTGCGGTGAAAGCGACTGACGTAGCATGAAGCATCAGAATCACTTCGTTGCCATACTGCGGCAAGGAACGACGCAAGGCCGATGGAATGACAATTCGTCGATACATCGTGAACCAGCTCATTCCGTAGGCGCGCGCCGCTTCGATTTCGCCATGATTGGTCGTTCGCATCGCTCCCGCAAATATCTCAGTCGTGTAGGCGCACGTGTTGAGCGCAAATGCGATGATTGAGCAGTAGTAGCCGCTTCTGAAAACGGCACTCAACACTTCGGTCGAACGGACAAACTCGAATCCGTAAAGACCGGTGTAGATGAGCAGGAGTTGCACGTAAAGCGGAGTGCCCCGGAATACATAGGTGTAACACCAGACCGCTACGCTCAGAAACTTGTTCTTGGATATACGGGCTACCGCAAGTGGGACAGCCAGGATAAAGCCAATGAACAGCGACGCGTCGAGCAACCAGAGGGTGACCGCAAGGCCTGAAAACCCCTGTCCATCCCAATAAAGGAAGGCGCGCCAGAATTGGTTGAGAATATCAATCACGAATTACAGCTCCGCGTGCCGTACGCCGGACGAGTAATGCTTTGCCAGCCAAGCCAAGACGAGGTTCGAGAAGGTCGTAATAACCAAGTAGATGAAGGCTGCGCACAAGATGAAGAAGAACATTTTGAACGTACTCTTGCCCGCGTCTTGGGCCGCCTTCACGATGTCCGCCAGTCCGATGATGGAGACAAGCGCCGTCGCTTTAACGAGAACTTGCCAGTTGTTCCCAATTCCAGGAATCGCGAAGCGCATCATTTGCGGAAATAAAATCCGCCTGAATACAAGGGTGCCGTTCATCCCATAGGCCGCGCCGGCTTCGAGCTGACCGCGCGGAACTGACAGGAATGCTCCCCGGAACGTCTCGGTAAAGTAAGCACCGTAAATGAAGCCAAGCGTTAGAACCCCGGCAACGAACGGGTCGATATCAAATTGAGGCAGTCCCACCGCATCGGTCAAATTATTGATTCCGATTTGGATGCTGTAAAACAGCAGCAGCATTAAGACCAAGTCCGGAACCGAGCGGATAAGCGTCGTATAGCACCTACCAAGTTCCCGAAGGGGACGATTGAATGAGAGTTTTGCGGTTGCGCCCAACAGTCCGAGGACGATTGCGGTGGCAAGCGACAAGAGAGACAGCTCAATAGTTCTAATTGTGCCCGCGAGTAATAGCGGGCCGAATCCATACAGGAACACACTCGTCTCCGTGTTTAGTTTTGTATTGCGTGAGGACGTTACTTCGCGTCGAACCGACCAGGTTTGCGCATTCAGCCTGACCCGACCTCACATTCGATGCTTTTGTGGCGCGCGAAGGCCATCGACCGTAGGACATCTCTGATACCCGCGCTCGCCACTATTTGGTATGTATCTTTTGCGCCCGTGGTCGGCGCTGTAGACAACTATCTGGCGGGGCGGCGCATGATGCGCCAGCCCCGAAGCTGCGATGCCCCGTTGTGAATCGACTTACCCGACTCAGCTACCGTAGATGTTGAAGTTGAAATACTTCTTCGCAATCTTGTCGTATGTGCCGTCTTTTCTCAGGCTATCGATAGCGCCGTTGATAGCGTCGCGGAGCGCCGTGTCGTCCTTTCTGACGCCGATGCTAACGCCCGGGCCAAAGATGGAGTCGTCTTTGATAGCGGGACCTTGCGCAAAGACGAAGTCCTTGCCCGGAGGGGTCTTCAGGAAGCCTGCATCTGCTTGAGGAGCAAAGGCCATGGCCGCGTCGATACGACCTGCGATGAGGTCAGGCCAGATGAGGTCCTGCGTTTGGTAAGGCACAATGTCGACACCATTCCCGCCCCAATATTTACGAGCGTAGGTCTCTTGAGTGCTGCCCTGCAGTACACCAACTCGCTTGCCCTTGAGCGACTCAGCTGTAGCCACCAGCGGAGAGCCCTTTTTGACAACCAGCGCCTCGATGGGCGCGTAGAGCTTGCTCGTGAAGTCAATCACCTTGAGTCGTTGCTCGTTCTTCGACATCGAGGAATTGATTGCATCGAACTTGCGCGCCTGCAGAGCCGGAATCATGCCGTCAAAGGAGTTCTTGCGTATTTCGGACGAACGTGACCGGCCGTTTCGGGATGGTGACCGGCGATTTCGGCAACGTGACCGGGCATTTCGGGAACGTGACCGAGCGGACCGGAAGGCAGGATTGGCGTTGCGCATGACATCAACCACGCGGGCTATGCTCGCCGGCTTTTGCCGGAGAGAGCATGCCCGCGCACCGGATGAACATGCGCATGATCAAGGACGTTTTACGACTTAAATTCGACGGCGGCTTCTCGCACGATCGGATCGCCGCATCACTGGGCATATCCAAGGGCGTGGTCACGAAGTACATCGGACTAGCCGGTGCCGCCGGGTTGGACTGGGCAAGCGCCTGCGATATGGATGAAGGCGAGCTCGAGCGGCGGCTTCTCGGCAAACCCACCGGGCCGGCAGGCTACGCCCAGCCCGACTACGGACGCATCCATCAGGAGCTGCGTCGCAAGGGCATGACGCTGACGTTGCTGTGGGAGGAGTACCAGGCCGAGTTCGCGGACCGGCAGACCTACCGCTATACGCAGTTCTGCGAGCACTACAAGGCGTTCACGAAACGCCTGAAGCGCTCGATGCGTCAGATTCACCGCGCCGGCGAGAAGCTGTTTGTCGACTTCGCCGGCCCCACGTTGCCGCTGACGACTGGACGCCGCGCGCACATCTTCGTGGCGGCCATGGGCGCATCGAGCTACACATTCGCCTGTGCGACGCCGGCCGAAACGATGGAGGACTGGCTGGGCGGCATTGGTCGCGCGCTGACCTTCTATGGCGGCGTGCCGCAGTTGATCGTGCCGGATAACCCGCGCGCGATGATTGCCGATCCCGATCGCTATGAACCTCGCGCCGGCGACACCGTGCTGGACTTTGCACGTCACTACGGCACGTCATTCCTTCCTGCACGCGTATATCGTCCGCAGGACAAACCGAAGGTAGAGGTTGCGGTCCAGGTCGTCGAACGCTGGATCATGGCGCGCCTGCGTCATCACCGGTTTGAGTCGGTCCACTCGGTCAATGAGGCGATCCGCCCGCTGCTCAAGAACCTGAATGAGAGGCCGTTCCAGAAGCTGCCGGGATGTCGCGCCAGCGCATTCGCCCAGCTGGACGCGCCGGCACTGCAGCCGTTGCCGGCACAGCCTTATGAGCTCGCGCGCTTCAAGACAGTGACGGTTCACATCGACTATCACGTCGAGATCAACAAACACCGCTACAGCGTGCCGCACGCGCTGGTCGGTCTCAAGCTCGATGCGCGCATCACGGCGGGCGCTGTCGAACTGCTGCATCGCGGTCGCCGTGTCGCCAGCCACGCACGCAACGAGCGCGCAGGCGGCTACACCACCGTCGTCGAGCACATGCCGGCGGCGCACCGCGCTCATCTGGAATGGACGCCGCAGCGGCTGATTCATTGGGGACAGCAGATCGGCGCGGCAACCGGCGTGCTTGTTACCCGGCTGCTGCAGGAGCAACGTCATCCGGAACACGGCTATCGGGCGTGCCTCGGATTGCTCTCGCTCTCACGTCGCTATGGCCGCGAACGTCTCGAAGCCGCCTGTGCGCTAGCACTGGAGCTGGGCGTGCACCGTTACCGCCACGTGCGCGACATCCTGATCAACAACCGTGACCGCGCTGCAGTGGCAACGCCTGCCGACTGGATCAGCCCGAGCCACGCGCATGTACGCGGCCCCAGCTACTACCAATAAAGAAGACCCACCATGATGATGCAACAGACACTGACGCAACTGCGCACCCTGAAGCTGGACGGTTTCGCTGACGGCCTGGAAGAACAACTGACGCAGCCCGGTGCGGCCAGCCTGAGCTTCGAGGAACGCCTGTCACTGCTGGTCGACCGGGAAGCCAGCTGGCGTGATGATCGCCGTCGTACCCGATTGCTCAAGCAGGCGCGCCTCAAGTATCCGCAAGCCGCCATTGAAGATCTCGACACGCGCGCTGGTCGTGGCGTCGATCCGCGCTCACTCACGAGTCTCGCGCTCGGTGACTGGGTCGAAGCCGGCTACAGCCTGCTCATCAGCGGTCCAACCGGCGCTGGGAAATCGTGGCTCGCTTGCGCCCTGGCCCAATACGCTTGCCGGCGCGGGCATTCGGCCTTGTATCTGCGCGTGCCGCGACTTGGCGAGGAGCTTCGCGTTCTGCACGGCAATGGCGGCTTCACAAAATGGCTGCTGCAGGTCGCCCGCGTTGACGTGCTCCTGCTGGACGATTGGGGAATGGCTCCCCTCGACGCGATGGTCCGAAACGATCTGCTCGAAATGATCGATGACCGCTCGGCGGGAAAGGCGACCATCATCACCAGCCAGTTACCGATTGAGCACTGGCATGGATGGATCGGCGACGAGACCATCGCCGACGCAATGCTCGACCGTCTCATGCAGCGTCATCACCGGATCACGCTCACCGGTGAATCCCTCAGAAAGGCATCCCCAAAACCCAGCGTCCTGGAGCCCGAACTCGACCAGAACTAACAAGAAAATCTACAATCAACACCGCGCAACGCCCAACCCCGCCGAATCGGTCACGTTCCCGAAATCGGCGGTCACGTTCGCCGAAATACGCAAGTTCTCGACCCACACGCATTTCGCGTTGAGCTTGGCACAGATTGCATTCCCAAGGTCGATGTCGAATCCCTCCAATTCGCCGCTCGGCGTCTTGGATTCGAACGGAGGGTACGAACTATCGACACCAAAGCGGATTTGCTTGACGGTATCTGCTGCCGCTGCCAACGGCACGCAGGCAACGCACAACGCGGCAATAATCATCTTCAACTTCATTGCAAAACTCCTGTTTGCGACTGGCAGGAGCGTCCGTAAATCGAACGTTCGCCTGTTGCCTGTTATTGACTGATTAGGAGCGACGTTTGTCGCGCTTCGTACGCAGCCTCCGTTGGCGCTAGACATCCGTCGGCGCCCCGCCGACTTCACAGGGCGTGTTGGTTGTCAACGCTTAGGCGAATGATGCGTGGGTCAAGTCAATCGCGTCCAATGCGAATAAATCGACAGGTTATGCAAAAATGAGATAGGGTCGACCGGCAGACGAGCGAGCGGAAGAACAGACAGCTTGGCGGCGATTGCACGCACCAATGAGGCGAGTGTCTGCAGCGTAGATGCAGGTGGGTTGCGATTGATTGGTAATCGACAGCACCGCGGCGCGCGTCGAGCCGTGCCTGGCGACAGTGCTTGCCAGAGCGAGCTGCCCCGCAGCCAGTCCCGAGACGCCAGAATCCACCGATACAGCGTCTGCTATGTCGGACGTAATAGCACGCGCTATTCGACTAGCTGTGCGAAGAGGTAGCAGTGTGCGGTAGCGCCGCGTGCCGATAGGAAGAGCTACTTCTGCCACCCGGCGATTTCTCGCTCGAACTGGTCCCGCAACAGTCCGACGAACTGTTCAGCCAGCTGCGACATTGAGCTATGGGGCGGATATAAGAGGAAATTGGGATAGTGGACGGATGGGGAGAAAGGCAGGATTTTGACTCCTTGCCCCACGAAATCCGAGGCTACCAACGGATGGGCTAACGTCACGCCCAGCCCTACCTTGACCATTTCGCAGCAGCTGGCACTGTATTGTGCTTCGAGCGACATGTTGCGTGAGACGCCCTCCCGTTCAAACAGCCGGTCGGTCTCTTCTCTCGAGCCGTCGCCATGCACCAGTGAGATGTATTCCTCTCCCTGCAGGTCTGTCGCCTTTATTTTGGCTTTCCCGGCGAGTCGATGGTTCTTCGGCAGAATACAAACGACCTCAGAGTCGGGGAGCGCTTCAACCTGGCATGTCGCGGCGGCGGAGACGAAAGCGACGATGCCGATGTCGCAGAACTGTGAAGACACCCACTGCTCAACCGTATTAGAGGTGTTCGTATGAATCGAGACCGTGACATCGGGTCGAGACTGCTTGAATCGCTGAACCACGCGTGGCAGGAAGCTGAGTCCGATTCCTGGGATTGACGCGATGCGCAGCCGGCCGCTGCCAAGGTTGCGGATGGTGTCTGCAGCATAGGTGAGGCTTTTCAGGCCGACGAAGGCTCGCTCTACTTCTTTGAACAACGCCTTCGCCTCGGGCTTCGGGATGAGGCGTCCGCCCGTGCGCTCAAACAGGACCAGCCGAGTGTCGATTTCGAGCTGACTTATGAGGCGACTGACGTTCGATTGAGATGTGTGCAACTCTTGGGCGGCCCCAGTGGTCGACCCTGCCTGCATCACCGCACGGAAAGCTTCAATCTGGCGCAGTTTCATCTCACCTATCTCATTTTGGCATAGACACCGATTGTATTCGCATTTGACCGCATAAACGTGTCGGCTCAAGATTCGTAGCAACACAGAACAACTCTCGGCGGCAGTTGCCGGTACTGATTGGTTCTGAGGCCAAGTCCGCCAATCCCCGATAACTGCAGTTGGATTGTGGCTGGTGGGCTTGCCCTTTGCATGCATGCGCAAGCGCACAAATCCACCGGGGCCCGGCGAACTCTCCACGCCATGGTAGATAGGTTAGTGGCGGGCTGAAGTAATGCGGCCTGCACTCTGAGAATGCGGTAATGACAACACGTGAAATATCAAAGTTCTACGACACAGTCGTCATCGGTGGTGGGCTGGTTGGGTCTGCCGTTGCTTTCGGAATTGCGCGAGAAGGCGCAAAAGTCCTTGTAATCGATGAAGGGGATGATGCCTTCGGCGCCTCCGTTGGCAACTTCGGCTTGGTTTGGGTCCAAGGTAAAGGCGTCGGAAGGCCTAGCTACACCTCATGGACACGCGCATCCGCAGCGCTCTGGCCGTCTTTTGCCGCTACGTTGCTCGCAGAGACTGAAGTGGACACACAACTACTTCAGCAGGGAGGCTTCGATTTGTGCTTCTCCGACGAAGAGCTCGAGGAGCGCGCAAGCCAGCTTTCGCAGATTGCTGACGAGTCAGATGGCGACTATCCCTTCGAAGTCTTGCAGCCGGCTGAACTTGCTGCGCGGCTTCCGGGTGTTGGAAAGTCTGTCGCCGGAGCGACCTATTCGCCGATGGACGGCCATGTCAATCCTCTCAAGCTTCTGCTTGCCTTGCGCCGAGGGTTTGCCAATCGTAACGGGGATTTGGTCAACTCTGAGCGCGTGCAACGCATCGAGCCGCAGGCCGGTGGATTCGTCGTGCATGGAAAACGTGGTCGATGGACGACGGCGCGCGTCATCCTGGCGGCCGGCTTAGGAAACAAAAACCTCGCGCCGATGGTTGGGCTTAACGCCCCCGTCGTCCCCATACGCGGCCAGGTCTTGATAAGCGAGCGCGTCGCGCCGTTCCTTCATCATCCGACGGTGACCGTCCGGCAAACGAATGAAGGAACGGTTCAGTTGGGTGACTCGTTGGAAGACGTGGGCTTCAACAACGGCGTGACGACCAACGTCATCTCCGAAATTGCTGCTCGCGGCGTGCGGGCTTTCCCGCTGCTACGTGACGTTCGGCTCGTACGCGCCTGGGGCGCACTTCGTGTGATGACACCAGACGGCTTCCCAATCTATCAAGAGTCTGAAGCGCATCCTGGCGCGTTCAACGTCAGTTGCCACAGCGGGGTCACATTGGCGGCTGCGCACTCCCTGCGCCTTGGCAGCTGGCTCACGGGCGGTGCGATACCTCCCGATTTCCAGGCCTTCTCCGCGGACCGCTTTCTGAAACCTTATGAAGCTTTTGCCCATGTCGACTGATTCACTGTTTGAGCAACTACCGACTTCGCAGGGTCCGACGGTACGCATATCGTTCGACGGCATCGACTATCAGGTACCGGCCGGGTCCAACCTCGCCGCCGCGCTACTGCTGACCGGCGTTCGGCGCTTTCGCAGCACGCCGGTGACGGCCGCCCCACGAGCGCCGTTTTGCATGATGGGCGTTTGCTTCGAGTGTCTTGTTGAAGTCGACGGAATGCCAAATACCCAGAGCTGCCTCGAGCCCGTTCAGGAAGGGATGGTCGTTCGTTCTCAACAAGGTGCACGCCAGGTTCGTCAGGGAGTCGATGACGATGCACCAGCAGCCCAACTGCGCCAGGAGTAGCGTTTGTGACGCCAGAATCATTTGATGTAGTCGTAATCGGAGCCGGCCCGGCAGGTATGACTACCGCTACGGCTGCAGCGCAGGCGGGATTGAGCGTCGTGCTCTTGGACGAACAAGAGGCGGTCGGCGGTCAGATTTATCGTTCGATTACTCGCACCGACGATAAACGACTGACGCTGCTCGGTCCGGACTACGCGGCTGGGAAGGACATCGCGTTCGCATTTGAATCGAGCAATGTGCGCCATGAGCGTGGTGCACAGGTGTGGCAAGTCAATGCGGACAGAACCGTCGAATACCTGCAGAAGGAACAGACGAAATCGGTGACGGGCAAGCAGATTGTCGTCGCGACCGGCGCGATGGAGCGCCCCTTCCCGATTCCCGGGTGGTCGTTGCCCGGCGTAATGACCGCAGGTGCTGCTCAAATTCTGTTGAAAGCCTCCGGGACGGTTCCTCGGCAGCCGGTCGTATTGGCAGGTTGCGGGCCGCTTCTGTATCTGCTGGCTTCGCAGTACCTTCGGGCAAAGGCGCCCATCAAGGCGCTCGTCGAAACAACGACTCTCTCCGACAAGCGCCGAGCAGCGAAGCACGTAGTAGGTGCGTTGTTTGGTTGGAGAGACCTTGCGAAGGGCGTTGGCTTGCTGCGCGTGCTGCGCCAGGCTCGCGTGCCGGTGTATCACGGTGCAAAAGACCTTCGTGTCGATGGAGCATCCGTCGCAGAGGCGCTCTCGTTCACCGCAAACAATCAGAGCCATCGGGTTGATGCAAGCTTGATTCTTCTGCATCAGGGCGTCGTTCCGAACACCCAGGCTTCCTGGTCGATTCGAGCGGAGCATCGCTGGGACGATGTACAGCTTTGCTGGGTCCCCAAACGGAGCGATGTTTTCGAGCTCGACGTCCCCGAGTTCTTCGTCGTCGGGGATGGCGGTGGCATTGCCGGCGCCAAAGCTGCGGCGACCCAGGGAGAGATTTGCGGCCTCGAGATTGCGCGGCGCCACGGAAAGATTCGCGACACCGAGTTCTCGCGGCTTGCTGCAAAGTTGCGCGCGCGCCTTTCGCAGCAGCTTTCCATCCGGCCGTTCCTCGACTCGCTCTATCGACCGAGCGACGCGACTCGGGTGCCGACGGACGACGGCGTATTGGTGTGTCGATGCGAAGAGGTGACGGCTGGAGAAATCCGACGTTCCGTCGCTCTTGGATGCGTGGGGCCAAACCAGATTAAAGCGTTCAATCGTTGTGGGATGGGCCCCTGCCAAGGACGCATGTGCGGGCTAACGGTCGCAGAGGTCATCGCGGACGAGCGAAAGGTCTCTCCCGCAGAAGTCGGCTATTACCGCATTCGACCTCCAATCAAGCCAATCACACTGGGCCAGTTGGCCGGTATCTTCCATAACGTCGATTGAGGAAACACAGATGCAGACTGAAATTAAGCGGCACGTGACCAATGCCCGGATGAGCCGAGCGGTGGAGTTCGGCAACTTGGTGTTCGTGGGTGGTCAAACCTCCGATAACGACGATTCGGACATTCGAACCCAGACCCGAGGTGCGCTCGCAAAAATCGACAAGTATCTCGAGATGGTCGGCACGGACAAGTCGCGAATCCTTTCTGCCCAAATCTGGCTCTCCGACATCGACGCAGACTTCGACGCGATGAACGAAGTCTGGGACGCGTGGGTTGAGAAGGATTGCGGCCCGGCACGTGCGACTGTTGAAGCGAAACTCGCCGGCCCCTTGTTGCGAGTCGAGATTGCGGTCGTCGCGGCGAAATAAGGCGATGTGCATTCAGGCGGAATCCGGACGTCATCGCGGAAGTCCTGCTGAGGGCTGAGGGCGCTTGCGAGGGATGTGGGCAGGCGGCACCGTTTCAGCGCGCAGACGGAAGGCCGTACCTCGAGGTGCATCATCGCCAACGGTTGGCGGACGGCGGCGACGACAGCATCGAGAATGTGATGGCCTTATGTCCGAACTGTCATCGCGAACGGCACTTCGGCATCAACTGCACAACCAGTTGATGCTTAACGTACATCAGTGCCAGAGAGCAAGCACCAACTGGGAACTGCTCGACTCGCGTATGGGCTTCACTCTCGCGCCTATGTTGATGCACAGCCCGACATTGTGGAGGCGGCCACACTCTGACGGAGGGAGGTGACGATGCAATAACCGTCGTTGCGGAGTTCGACGACTCGCGCCTAAGGGGCGATGATGTCGAAATCCCGCCTAGCCTCCAGTGTTGTAATTCCCGCGCACAGCCTCTTTGAATCAAGCAAGCGCACACGCCGATGCTCAGCGGTGTTGTCTGGCCAGTTGGCGATTGCGGTCGAACGTACGGACGTAGCATGCTCTCGAGGATGGCGTACTGAGCTGTCAAGTCGGCGGGATTCGGATTGGGCCGGTCAAGACGAAGCAGACGGGAGCGAACACGAAATCAGATGACGCTTCTTGTAGCTGACGAGAGGTTGCCGGGCCAACTCCCTATTTATTTCCGCGCCTTGGTTCAGTTTGGGTTGCTCCTCCACGTACAGATTTGTTGCGATTTCCGGAGCAGTCTGCAACTTGGTTCTTGCCTTTTCAGGCTTTCGCGAAACGCCGACGTCGTCCAGCACCCGAAGCGCTTCGACCTCGGACATCCCTAACGCCATCATCAGTGACGACGACTGGAGATACCGTCGTTCGTCGAGTGTCTTGGCATCGAGCTCTGCATCCCAGAACGTCTCGTATTCATCGTCGCTCAGTTTGAAGGCGCAGAAATCCTTCCAGTTGAAGAATCCATAAATTTTGGCTAGAAGGTCCAGACAAAACGTATGTGTGACCAAATCTTGACCGATGCGTTTCCTCAACTTCTTTGCCTTCCCCTTAAACCAATCGATAGATGGGGCGAAGACTATCTCATCCTTGCTTTCATACATCGAGACTCTCCTAAGAAGTGCATATCACTAGCCGTGCGACATGGCTTCTGACGACGAAGCCCAACTCACTTTAGAACTGCCATTAAAGACTGGGTGGGCCATAAAGCCCCAACGAGAGCGGGCATCGCTCAATACTTCAGTTGCTCGTCTAGGGCGCTAAAGAGTGCGGCCAAGGCGTCGGTTCGTTCGAGGTCGTGCCAAGTGCGCAGCAACCTATGCGTCTGTGGTTCGTCCTTGGATTCGTGCGGAATACTCGAGCTCACGATTTGCATCCTGCAGGAGGTGCATTCGTGTGCCCTGAATGGCACGTCAGTCTTTGTCATACAATTGCCCGTTTTCACGGTTCGCAGTGTCACCGAGGGTCGTTGCGTGTCCGCATCTCCCCCTTTGGGAAACGGAGCAAGATATGCATCTTTGAGGTCCTCCAACCGGATGCAATGACTGAGCAGCGCGAAGTACCGCGCGGTCATCCAAGGATTGGTATGCTCAAGTAGCGCAGCAAGCGCTTGTTGCCGTCTCTCCCGAATCATCCCCATCGCTAGCTCCTCAATTCAATATGACGCACGCTTATGCCTAGGAGGCCACATAGCCCAATACTCCTCGACATAGTCAGCATAAACTTCAAAGTTAGCTTAGCTGGTTAGCGCAGAGAAATCAAAGAAAATTCGGGAGCAGAAAGTACCTCACAAACGAGTCGGTGAAGTCAATTCTGGCACGTAAATTGTCCTAATTATTTTATGTTATACATCGATTGAAATTGTGGGTGATGGTACGTATAGCGTGAATATATATCTATCGGATAAAGAATGTAAATTTCATGGTATAGCAATTATCATAAGGATAACGAATATAAAATTGTATTGGTCAGGTAGATAGTACCGTTGATGGAAATTCGTGCATCGGAGGCGAGTTGCAAGTCCTATAGCATCAAATGCTGAATTGACCTTCGTGAATGAAATCCTTGTCGATGACGCGGGAAGAGTTGCTTCACGTTGGATATGTCCAACATCACTCCGGAGTCGTCAGAGTGATAAAGATACGGTCTGAACTGAGTCGACCATACCCTTGAATAAGGACAGAGCTTTTGCTAGATTGGTGACAGGACGCAATGTCCATAGGTTGTTCTCGCATCCGAAGACGTGACTGCCCGTTATAAAGTAAGCCCGGTCTGGCTATTTATGAGAGGGGTACGTCGGAGAGAATGCGATGCAGCGTGAAGTCATGGAGTTGGATTTCCCCAAGAGGACAAGATTCGAACGGTTCTTCTCAGAACAATACTTCATAAGTGAGGTTCCGTCGTATCCTTGTCGCTGCTCAAGCAGCGCACGCTCGCACGGCTCGTTGCTGACATTCCCGCACGACTGCCCCGATTCAATCCAACATTCATCCATCATTCCTTTTGACGCTTGTGGATTTGCACTGATTCCATCGGATTCTCTCTGTTGGAGCGCTCCGGCTTCATCTACATGCGCACCGACCGGTTGTAGCGGACGACCCATCGCCTACGTCGAAGGAGTCAACCATGGCGTGGCTTGATTGCATCCAACACGAATTTCAGGAGGCGACGCTTGACGAGTGTGGTCGGCTGGTCTGGACGAAGTCGCCTGATAAGAAGCCTGTTGAGCGGCTACCACAAATCTTTTGGGCAGACCACAGTCCTTGGGATGAGGCAAACGCCTGGAGCACGGAAAGGACAGCCTCGTCTGCGGTCGACGCAGAAACCGTCAGGCGCGAAATGAAACACCTGTATCGATACGCGAACTGGCTTGAGAGCAAGGGACTTGATTGGCGGCACTTCCCTGTACGCCAGGCAGAACAGGTACTCCGAATATTCAGAAAACATCTGGTCGATGAGCGCAAAGCCGGCAGGCTACGGGGTAGTACGGTATCGAATTGCATGAATGCAGTTATCCGCTTCTATCGATTCGCAAACTTGCACAATCTTGTCGGCAATACTGTCCCAATGTGGCATGACCGCCACATCGCTATTCCGATTGCTGATTCGTGTGGTTTCAGGCGAGCCGTGCTTAGGATGAGTAGCGACCTGTCAATTCCCTATCGCAGAGTAGTGGGCGACCAACTCGAGGACGGTCTTTTACCCCTTCTTTCCGAGGACATGAATCGGCTGCTCAGGTACACCGCAGAGCATGAAACTGAGGAGCTGCATCTAATGCTTTGCCACGGGTTCTTCACCGGTGCACGAGTCGGTACGAACGTCACTTTGACCGTTACTGGGCTTGAAATTGCGCGAGAAGACCCGTTCATGCCTGGCGTATTCCTGCTTGCCGTTGGGCCGGGGACAGGGATAGCAACGAAGGGCTCGGTCTCAGGCAATCTCTGGGTGCCCAAAGTGGTTTTGGATGACCTGAAGCGGTATGCGACGTCGACGAAGCGTTTGATGAGGGAAACAAGGGCGCTTCCGAAGCATAAGAATTTACTTTTCCTGACGCGGAGCGGTCGGCCATACACCGTCGCAACCGTAGACCGACTCGTCCTTGATATGAGAGCACGTGCGGTCATGGCCGAAATGCGCTTCATGGAGCAATTTAAATTTCATCAGTCGCGGGCAACGTTTGGCACATGGTTTCTTGACATCCTGCTCAAGAGCGGCGCAAGCACGACTGAAGCAGTTGGTGTCCTTCGAGATGCCATGCTTCATAAGCACGAGCAGACAAGCCTTCGATACGTGAAGTTCCGCGAGAAAACCCGGGTGAAACAGGAGGTCTCAGCTGCATTCAGCGCAGCATTTACCGGAATCCGACGTAGGAATTGGAACCACGTTCAAGCGTAACGGCCTAGTCTATGCGAATCGATGAAGTGCTATTTGATTTTAGCTTTCCCAGTGTCCATTTTGGAGACCAGGAAACACCATGGAACCTGCATATCCTCCTCTATGAAGGTGGGGCGCAGGCGCGGACTGACTGTGTCGAGGAGATGATAGCCAGTGGAGCGCTTGGAAAGCCGAAACTTGAACGCTTGGAGCTAGTACGTGCATTACACGAGCAAATCAACTTAGAACTGGAGGGAGGAGGCTCGAGAGAATACGCTGACAAGCAGATTCTGAACTTGAGATATTTTTTCAGATTTGCCGAGAGCAAGCGTCATCCTTTGACCATGGAGGCGGTTACCGGAACCTTCTGCGCTTGGGCTGATTTGTTGCTGTACAGGACACGCAATGGAAGACGGCCTCCACCGGGCATACGCAACTCCGATAGCTATCGCATCTCGATGGGTACGGCATATGGATATGCCTCAGCAGTGGGAAATTTGCTGGATAAGATTTTCGACCGGCATACCTCCGCAATGGACCTAACGCGACTGGAGCGGAAAGGTCATCGAAAATCCGCAGTTGGCATCCGCGCTGAAAAGCAGAATCTGAGCGACACTTTTGCTTTTGGGCACTTGCTACAGGATATTTGCGATGGTCTGCCTCTTCAGACCGTTCTAAAGGCTCCCCTACCTGTCAAAATTGCGCTGAGGAGCGGGAAGTCGATAAAAAGAATGGGTCACTACACAGGTCTCCGCGAGATTGCGCAGGAGACAAGGCTAGGGGAGCGATACCCTCTTGCAAACTTGAGGATAGAAGCTGAACTACACATGTTCATCGGCCAGACGGGGATGAATTTGACTCCAGCCGTTGACCTCAAGCTACGTCGGTTCTCATACAGTAGCTACCTTAACGGTTATCAGGTGAAGGAATATAAAGCTCGGCGCGGGGGTGACGTCTTATTTGAAATATTCGCGGAGTACAGACCTCATTTTGAGCGCTATCTCGAGTGGCGAAGAAAAATTTTTCCTCGTTCAAAGCTTCTTTTCCCTTTTATTGGGATGAAGGGAAGCCGGCTAGGGGTGAGTTCCAGCGGACACCGTCTACGGAAAATCTGCAGGGAGCAGGGAATTGCCTTTGTCTCGCCACTCATATTGCGGAACACTCGAATCAACTGGCTGCTTCGTGAGACTGCCAATCCGGAGCTAACCGCAGAAATGGCGCAGCATTTGAAGGGGACCTTGCTTAGCGTCTACAAACGGCCAAGCGTTCAGACGGCCATCGTTGAGTCGGCAAAGTTTTGGTCGAAAAACGACCCACATTCGGCCCGTACGCAGGCAGTGGCTCCAGGTGGTTGTACGGGCAAACCTAAAGAGATTGAGAGCATTCCAAGAGGGGCGCCGCGACCGGACTGCGATAAGGCGTCTGGATGCCTATGGTGCGTAAACCATCGGGATGTGGATTCGTTTGAGTACGTTTGGTCGCTAGCATCGTTCGGACAACTAAAGCTAATTGAGCTTAGCAAGGCGAGATTGCCCCACGCGGATGAGCCTGAACCCCCGTCTAAGTTAGCTCGAGACAGAATTCTGGAGAAGTTGAGGTGGTTTGAACGGTCAAACGATGCGAGGCGGAGTTGGGTGCACGAAGCACAAGAGCGTATCAATGAGGGTGATTATCACCCGGACTGGCGGCAGGTGCTGCTTGAATTGGAGGGGATGGAATGAATATGCTCGTCACCCAACTTGCTTTGAAAATATCTGGCGACCCTATCTCGCCCGACTGGGCTTGCTATCGTCCACCGCACTGGCCACCACCGGACGATTGGGTAGTCAGCGTAGACTTGAATGGGATACCTGTATCACGATGGCGCGAGCCGAGTTGGGACTACTCTGTACAAGTAGGAAGAAGCTTCGTACTCAAATTTACTGGAGGGCACCATCCTAAAGTACCACCATTGGGCTCAAAAAATGAACAATTGCTGAGGCTGGCGACTACCTGGATAATGTGGGGAAGCCGCGGTAGCCAAAGTTGGAGCTCAATTGATGTCGCGTTCAGTTCTGTGCGTCGCATTGTCGTTCTTTGCGAGCATGAAGGCATTACGGCGGACCAGCTAAGCAAATTCCCTCGATTGTTTCCGAAGGTCATCGGATTATTCCCGAGCAAACATCACAAGAAGCGTGTCCTTGTCCTTCTCGACCGACTTTTTAGAGCGCGAGAAGAGATTGGATTTGTTATATTCGATGAGATAGCGCTTCGTTACTTTTCGCGACATATCAGTGAGTCCGCAGATGACGAGCACGTCCAAACCGCCTACATACCACCTCGAATATGGGTTTACCAAGTTCAGCGACTAAGACTATTTCTCGATGATTTTATCGCACATAAGCGAAAAATAGAGGCCTGCTTTGAATTTTGCGTAAAGGCCTACGAACACAACTTCGGTTCGCTTGAGAATGCAGTCTCAATGGTCAGTCCATCAGATACATACCTTCCTTTTACGAAGCAGAAAAAAGGAGCAGGAAAGTGGACTAAGCGAGAAAGCTATGGTCGCTTCGAAACAACCGCAGAGAACTATGGCATCGCTCCGCTCCTTAAGCGATGGGTAGGTTCGGGGGATAACGAGGACATTGACGTAAGGTCTCTGTCGACATATTTTACGTTGGTTCAAAACGTGGGTCTTGCGTACGTTTTGAACTTTACGTTTCAACGGCTTGAAGAGGCGGCCGGATTGAGGTCGGATTGCTTGCTGTGGGAGGAGAACTCGGTCTTGGGGCGATATTTGATTGTTCGAGGTGAGACCACCAAGACCGACCCCGATAGCGACGCGTGGTGGCCGACAAGTCCCCACGTCGAGGTGGCGATAGAGGCGATTTCGACGGTCGCCAGAATGCGTGTGCGATGCGCTGAAGCAAACCCAGCTGCCTCATGTAGTGACGACGACAAAGCTAACCCATACCTATTCCACGGTTCTTTTGAGCCTTGGTCAACCTCAAGGCGCAACAAACCGTACGCTGTGCGACCGGTTCCTCAATCCTATCAAAGTGTTATCAAAGGATGTCCAGCCTTGTTTGACGACGAAGAGCTGAGGATTACAGAAGAGGATATGAGAATAGCAAAAATGTTTACTCCAAACTTGGAAAAAATGGGGAAATTCACCATTGGTGAAAAATGGCCATTAGCTTGGCACTGTCTCCGCAGGACCGGAGCAGTCAATATGTTCGCGAGTGGACTACTTAGCAACACTTCCATCCAGGTGATTCTGAAACATCTCACTGTGCTTCAAACTCAATACTACGGCGCTAACTACAGCCGCATGCGCCTCAATGGCGAATATGAACAGCTGACTATTGCTGCCCGTTATGAGGTGGTTGCAAAGCAGATTCAAGCTCTAACCAGCGACCGATATGTCTCACCTTTAGGCATGCAGCGAAAGCAAGAGATTGTAGAGCTCGTCAAAGTCAACGAATTCCGCGCTCTTGTAAAGGCTGCTCGCAAGGGAGAAGTGACGTTTCGTGCAACTCGACTTGGAGGGTGCGCAAAGAGAGGCGACTGTGAGTACGGAGGGATTGAATCTGTGTCACCGTGTGCAGGAGGCGATGGAAGGAAGCCTTGCAGGGAGGCATTGTTTGATAGTGAGAAGCGGGAATCTGTGAAGCGTCAGCTTGCCGCCCTCGAACGTGAAATTGAACAAGCTAAGCCGGGCAGTCCAAGAGTACGGAAGCTCGAAATCGAAGCGAACGGCCTGAGGAACTTTCTAAATGTCATCGACGAGTGAAACCGCAGAAGAACGATTCCGTCAAGCCTTTGAACGTCTGAGAGACGGTCATCCTCGGCTGCTTCCGCGCGGCACCGTCGTTAGTCAGAACAATGTGGCTAGGGAGGCTGGTGCTGACCCTTCGGCTCTGAAAAAGAGTCGCTATCCGGTTTTGGTTCGCGAAATTCAGACGTGGGTGGAGATTCATGACCAACTTCGGGAGGTAAAGGCGGAACGCCAACGTCGACGGCGCGAGCGAGAAACCCTTGAAAGCAAAGTCAAGCGGCTCACGATGGAGCGAGATAGTGCGCAATCAAAGCTGGAGAATGCACATCGCGCGGTGCTCGAACTCTTGCAAGAGAATGCGCTGTTGCGAGTCCAAGTTGACGAGTTGCAGCCTCCGCCGACGCCCTTGAGAAGGTAATGCGGTGCATCGCTGTAAGTAGTGTGGGTGTAGCCATTGCAAGCGCAGCGGAGATTGATTCAAACCCAGCGTCGCATCCCGAATCGCGTGACGAGCGCGATTCGCATCGCCTCGAAATCATCAGCACCTAGCCCAATCATGGACATGGACACGACAAAGGACGCCTTTGGTGAGCCATAGGTATGGACATGCTTGCGGGCCAATAAAGTGCTACGAATTCAATGGGTTACGCGATGTCCATGCCGACCTAACTCTGGGGTGCTGCGTAGGTGACTACGCCTGGGCGGAGGACGCTAGCTGGACGCACCGTTTTGCAAGGACATCAGTTGGGTCCACTAGTGCGACGCTCGCGCTTCCGACCGGGAAGCTGTCGGTCTGCGAGAAAACGAGCGGGAGTTCGGTGCAGCCGAGGATCTGGACTTGCGCACCCTTATTTTGGAGGTGCTCGATGGCTGCCCGAAGCGACGCTGCACAGTGCCCCTGCGTGTAGCCAGCCTTCACGCCTGTCGGGCCATAGATTGCCTCCATCACCATCGCCTGGAAGTCGGGCGACGGTGTGATCAGTTCTAGCTGCCCTGCGGCAGCATCGTGATATACCCGACTCTCCACCGTGCCCGACGTCGCAAGAAGTCCAACTTTCGTTCCCTTTCCATACTTGCCGACGATGTGTCCGATGGTTTCCGTCAGCATGTTGACGATCGGAATCGAGAGATGCGGCTGAATCCGCTCAACATACGCATGGGCGGTATTGCAGGGGATCGCAATGGCGTTTGCCCCCTCAGATTCCAGACGTTTGCAGGTTGCGTAGAGTGCAACTGTCGGGTCCGCTTCGTGGCGCAGCAGATTTGCCGTGCGATCCGGGATTTGCGGATTCTGCTCCACGACCATCTTAATGTGATCCTGGTCCTTGGACGCGAGATTGGGTCGCCAGTGATCGGGAAGTTCTCCAGTGCCCTCAGCGTATGAATGCCGTAGTACGCGTCTGCCGGCACCTCGCGGTAGCCAAGCAAGTCATGCTCGCGCCGCGTTCCCTTGAAATCTTGTTGAATAGCCATCGCATTCCTCATCAGTGCGCCTTGTTTGCCAACCGGATTCTAGGAGCGCAATGGAATCCACTTTATGAGGATGTAAATTGAAACTATTCCATACCAGAATAGTTTTGCTTGGAGCGCCACATAGCGCACTTTATGCTGTACTTTGATGATCAGGATTCGCTTATTTCTTGCGTTTTCGGTCCATACATGGGGTTTACGTGGGCGTTCGGCTGCCCACTTGGGTACGTGTGACCCTCAGCGGCAAAGAGGTGCCAAATGCAACTGAAGTGGATCGAAGATCTTTTGGCGATCGAACAGACGCACAGCTTCTCCCGGGCCTCAGAGCTCCGATTTGTTACGCAATCAGCACTTTCTCGACGCGTAAAGTCGCTGGAAGATTGGGTTGGCGTCGAATTGGTAGACCGAGGCACCTACCCGGTCGAATTGACGCCTGCTGGCCGCAGGTTCTGCGAGCAAAGCAAAGAATCCGTCGGTGCCATTACGGAACTGCGTTCGGAACTGCGCCAGGAGGCAAAGATGCCAGGCCGTTCCATCCAGATCGCCGCCGGCCATACGCTCTCGTTGACGTTCTTGCCAAGGTGGTTGAAGCAGTTCCACCAACAAACCGGTGATTTCAATGCGCGAGTCGTCGCAGCGAACGTTCACGATGCCGTCGTCGCATTGGCTGAAGGCAGTTGCGACTTGATGATCGGCTATCACCATCCACTCGTGCCGATCCTGCTCGACCGCGACAAGTTCGCCGGCATCACGTTAGGCCATGAGGATTTCATCCCTGTATCTGCGCCAGACGACCGCGGCAAACCGATCTTTTCGCTGCCGGGCACGACCGACGCTCCGCTCCCGTACCTCGCGTACACGGCCACGACATTCATGGGACGCGTTGTCGATATGATCTTGAACAGCGCCGACGCACCGTACCATCTGCGTAGCTGCTACGAGGCGGACATGGCGATGTTGCTGATGAAGATGGTGGTCGAGCGATACGGCGTTGCGTGGTTACCGGTAAGCGCGGTTGCGGAGGAGATCGCAGCGGGACGCCTCGTCCAGGCGGGCCACGACACCTGGACTGCTCAATTGGAAATCAGGTGCTACCGGGCGATTGCCAACGCCAACCCTACGCTGCAAGACCTGTGGCAGTCATTGGACAATACTTCATCGTGTGAACACGTCGAAGATGATGCTCCAGTCTGAACAAGCGGCGAAGGGAAGGGGAGTCGCTGGGACCTGTTGGCAGAATGCGGGGAAGCAATGACCGCGGAATGGTTGCAAGGGTCATCCGTCGACACAGAACTAGAAAGGCCTACAGAATGCGCGCGTTCGAGATCGAGATCTCAAAGCCAACGAATGCTGACAGCTTCGAAAACATGTGCACGGATGTCTACGGTGTCGTGTTCGACGATCCGACTCCAAAGAGGAACGGCAGATCAGGGCAGAAGCAGGGCGGTGTAGACATTTTCGTTACATCAAGAGCCGGTCGAATTGGCATCCAGTGCAAGCGGTATGTCGATGGCGGGGTGACCACCAAGACAATTGATGATGAGGTTGCCGCGGCCGACGCGGCGGGTTGGAAGATTGTCCGCCTCATAATTGCCACGACAGCTGCAAGCGACACGGCGCTCGTCAAGCACGCACAGGAAGTCAGCGACCTTCGGCAGGCCAATGGCCAATTCTTGGTCGAAGTGGAATCGTGGACCGAGATATGCAACCACATCCAACGATACGACGCATTGCATCCGAAATACTCCCCAAACAGCGCGGGCGGTGCCATTGCGGTGCTACGTGAGCAGGGAGAAAGGACTGGGGCGCAGATCGCTGCCATGCCTGCGACGATGGAAGCAACATTCAAGGCGGCACTATTGCAGATGTTGCCTACAGGTCGGACAGATTCACCGAATGGGCTTGTGACGAGGCAGCTTGACAAGGTGAACGACCTGCTGCGCGGCCTGAAATTTCAGGCTGCGCAGGAGTTGCTTGCCACTCTCGAAACCGAGATCGCGAGCTTCGACAGACATCAGAAGGCGCGCTGGACTCTTCAGAATGGCATTGCACACTGGCAACAGAATCGTGAGGAGGTCGCTGCTGAGTGGTTTCTACGTGCCTATGACCTGTTTTGGGATGACGAGCGCATCGCCGCTAACAAAATCCGAGCGCATATCATCCAGGGAGACCTCAAGCTTGCCAACGCTGAAGGGGCACGCCTGCTAGGCCTATTCCCGCTTTCGCTCCATGTTTGGCTAGCGGCTACCAATGCTCGAATCTGCGAGAACGAGGACTTGACGGAAGCCGAATTGCCGGCGCGCTTCAGAGAAGAAGCAGATGCGCTGCAAATGATGGCCTACGCCTTTTATCGGCAACAGAGCGACTTGGCGGTAACCTACGCACGGCGAGCTTTACGCGCAAAGGATGCAGGCCTTTTCACCCGCAAAGGGGCCGCAGGCATCATCGTTAGCGTCGCAGGAAAGGACGGGATTTCCGCGGACTTCGACGCCTACGCCGAAGATTTGCGTGAGGGTCTCGATGAGGTAATCGCCGCGTTCGAGCCTGCGGCAACAGAACTATGGCGGATCGAAAATAGCCAGCACAGGGCCGAAGCTGCCTCGCACGTGGCGCTTGCCCACATGCTAACCGGCAAGCCTGGCGTGGCGCTCGCCATATGCGAGCGAATCGAAACGGAAATTCCTGAGTATGCCGATAACGTGGCCGCCCTACACATCGGATCCTTGCTCTTCCTCCGCCGGCACGAGGATCTTGTTAAATTTTCCATAGCCCACCTCAATGCGCTGGACGAAGACGGATTGCTCCTTGCGGCCGAAACGGCCGCAAACCGAGGCGAGTCCGAGGCATTTGCTCGCATCACTCACGCATTGCGCGAGCATGCGCCGGACGAGAAACCGGTTGTCAAGCTGCTTGAAATGGTGTGCGCGTGCAACTCCGGCCAATCCGAAAAGGTGGTCAAGGAAGTCAGTGAGACGCCCGCTGATGGCCTTGATCTGATTACACTCAGCGCCTTTGCGGGGCTGATGCTCAATGCCGGCCGTGACAGCGAAGCGCTCCGGTTTGTCGAGGTCATAAAGAAGCGAGTCTCCACCCATTCGAGTTCGCGCGAGCGTCTGATCGTCGCGGATATTTTGATTCGCGCCGATCAGTTCTCCGACGCCGTCGGCCTCTTGGAGTCGGTGGACCCCAGCGGCCGCAGCCTACCAATTCAGACGCGACGACTGCGTGCCCTATTGTTTGGTGGGTACCGGCGAAAGTCAAAAGACCTCCTGGAAAAAGTGCCACCCGAATGGCTTTCAGATGACGCCTTCCGCCGCCTAGCGATGGGCGTCGCACAAGAAGCCAATGACTGGAGCCAGCTCGAACTGCTTGCGAGACTGCATCGCGAGGCCCATCCAGAGCGGGCGGAAGCATGGGTCTTTTGGTACCAAGTTGTTCTTCATACCAGACCACCCGCACAAATCCGAAACGCCTTCAGCGAGGCGCCCGAGCGTCTTACGGGGACCCTGAAGCAGATCGCGCACTTGGCGGCGGCAGAGTTGCAGTATGGCAAGCCAGAGGTCGGGTACGCGCGGCTTTATCGCATGTTCCGCTCGAACATGGACGACGTCAGTGCCGCCTCCTCCTATCTAATGGGAGTTTTGATCGGTCACCGAGCCAGACACGGTAGAACACACTTTCCGGAGGTGAGGCCTGGCTCCATGGTGACGCTTGAGGGCGCGGACAGGAGCATCGTAAAAATCGTGATCGATCCTGCAGGCATGACGGATCTGCCGAAATCTGCGAGATTCCTTGCTGCGGACAGCCCGCTGGCGAAAACGATGCTAGGACTGGCATGCGGCGACACCGTTGACATCGAGGGAACGTTCGATGTTCGCAATTTCACGATTCGTGAGATCAGTGATGCTCATCAAGGACTGGGCGAGTACGCGCACGAACTCTTGTCGAAATCGCTAGAACCCGCGCCTGGTCTGCAGCTCTTCAGCCTGACCGAGAAAGAGGATGGGAACCTGGATGTCTCGCCCATCCATGACCGACTCAAGGCGCAAACGCAACGTAGCAAATCGGTAATGGAGCAATACGCCGAGAGCAAGCTTCCGCTTGGCTTGTGTGCGCAAATGCTCGGCGCCGACGGCATGCAAATGGTCTTCAGTTGGGACCAGCGCAACCCTCCGCTCGCAAGTGGTGTCACCACAGCGCCAGAGCTTGAGGCCGCAAGTGCATTGTTGCTCGACCAATCGTTCCCCGTTGTGATGGACGCGCTCACGCTGGCTGAACTTGTCCGCTTTGGACAGGGTGATCTTCTCTCAGTGTTGCCACGGGTGTATGTTTGCCGGGGGACCTACGATCGATTCAAACAAGCGGAAGTCGAGGCGTTGGATTCTCGCGCAGAGGGACATGCGGCCGATATAGATGGGCAGTTCGCATTCTTGCCTATCACGGAAGAGGCTCGCAAGTGGAAGGCAAGCCAATATACCGAAGCATTGAGGCTAATGGACGAACACTGCGAAGTTTGCCCGGTGTATGGGCCGGAGCAAATGCCTCACGAACTCATCCTTCTAAAGGATCTTCTCGATACAGATACCTATGACGCGCTCGCGTTGTGCCTCGAAAAGGGGGCAGCCTTGTTCTCGGTGGATGAACGCCTTAGGAACTGGGTCTATGGAGTGTTTGGTATCAAGGGTGTGTTCCCCTATCTCGTGGCGATGAAGGGCTTGCAGGACGGCAAGATCTCACGTGGTGATCACGCAGAGTTCGCCCTCAACTCGGCGCTGCACAATCGCACCGTTTTCGCCCTTCATGCAGATGACGTCTTTTGGGGACTCCAGCAGCCGCAGATGGCGGCGCGGACGCTTGAATTTGTTGCCACCCACCTCGCAACCGCGCTCAATCGCCGGTACGCGATCGGCCTAGCGCGCGACCTGATTCAAGGAATGCCAAACGTGTCCATGCAGTACGGCGCAGTTGTAGAGTTCGTGAAATTTATCGCCAATGGCTTGTTTCGCAGAAAGGATAACGTCACAGGAATGCGCGAGGGCTTTGCCCGATGGTTGCGGCAAGTAGCGGACATGTTGTTTGCTTATACCTCGCCGTATCCCGCTACACGAGAGATTCCCAGGGAAGACAAGGCTGAATTTCTCAACGTGCTGGAGCATGGCTTAGAAACGGGAATTGCATTGGCCGGGGAGGGCGGCGCGATAGAGCCGCCCGCGATCGGAGCGCTCTATTGCAGAACCGGCTTCGTCGTTCATCAGCCAAATGCGAAAGCGCTCACAAACGTCACGGTGTCACCGGCAACGGCAAGCTAATAGGACGGCGACGGGTCAACGCGTAGGGCAGGGCAGGCCAGCTTTCGTCGCATCACCTATACGTTGCGCATGAATGACGCACGTGCATTTGGCAATCCGCTGATATCGTGGCAGCAATGCGTGGCTAGTAGTCAATCATAAGCGTTCTGCTCGCGTCCACCGACGCTTTGCCGTGACCGCCAGGCAATTGGCTGCCTTGGCAGTGCGGCCCATCTTCAGGCTATCGGCGGCAGTTGGAATCTGCCCCCGTCTGCGAGATAGATGAAGCCCTGCTTCGCGATGGCATAATGGAAGCAGGCCTAGCCTACGAGGCCACCCCAATGTCTCATTGGTGGCCGCCAAAAGCCCGCGCAAGCGGGCTTTTGTTCGTCTCTATGGCTCAGAATTGCGCTGAAGGCGAACCTGAGCACTCGAGCGTGGCGCGATGTGTGAACGAGAAATAGCAGTTAGAGGATTTTCAGATTCAGCGCTAGTTGGCGGCGGCACAACACTCCACAGGCTCGTATAGCCGGTAACCCAGCCAGTGACAACGATGCCGAGACTATTCGCGTATCCATATGCCGAATGGTGGTGCCCTGGGCGGGTGCAGCGGTGCCGATATGCCGTAAGCTAAGCACTCATCCTTGGGATTGCGTAGACATTTTGCCGAGAATCTACGTTCATTCGACGATACGTGACCCTCAACCAATGGGGAGTTGCCTTCCTAAAACGGGCAGCTTCATCCGGATTTTTGTGTTCGATCCTGTCGGCAACGAGGTTCACGGCGTTTTTTACTATTCCATAGATTGAGTCCCGGCCTAAAGGAACAGCTTGCTCGTCTCCGTGGAGCCGGGATACCAAGGGCGTTGCTGACGGAGGAGGAGGAATGTGGATACCACGTGCCGCCAAGTATCTGTAAATGGCATACTTGGCCGAAGGATTCAGGACAATCTTCCTTGCCTGCTGCCCGCTCGCGTTCCTTAAAGAAAGCGACCACGTTTCATCTCCGGAGCTTGGTGACTTGTAGCAAAACAAATCGGACAGGCGGATACAGGCCAACTCCTCCCCGCGGATGCCAGTGTTTCCCATGAACCGAATTACGAAGAGCATCCGCTCGGCCTCGTCATGCGCTGGATGTCCGACTGGAAACTTCTCGCACTCTAACTCGAGCTCTCGGAGTAATCGAACAAACGACAAAAGGGGCAGGGATCTCGAGGGCTTTGTGGATCCCATGGCACTTTTCTTCCGACGGATTCGTCGCTCGCGGAAGAGGTTATATTGGATGTGCCGGAAATCGACCAGAAACGAAAATAAACTTTCCAAGACGCGAAATGCGAATGAGCAGCTCGCGTCCGACAAAGCTCCCTCGAACGGCCGCCAATCTCCGGCAGTACGACGCCGATTGCGCATTCCGCACCAGGAGTCTGGAGGATCCCGGAGAAATGCATCATAGAAGTCTAGGTCTGACGGGGTGATTTCGGCCAACAGCTTTCGATCGATGAAGAGCGCCCAGCAGTAAAACCTATGGACTTCCTTCTCATAGGCACGCTCCGTAGCATGGGTAGCAAATCCAGACAGCCACTGCAGTACAGTCCCCAGCTCCTGATACGCGCCATCATGTAAAGCGCGATCGACGGGATCGCAAGGATGCCCTGGTTGGCATAGAGTTCGGAGATCCCTCAGGGAAGAAGGAAACGGTGAGATGCTTAGCCCATCTTCTTGAGCGGCCATGTAAACTCCTGCGGCACGTATGCGTTGGACATCATCGCACGGGTCGAAGGCATTCGGCCGATAACAAAACTGTGGGCAGTAAGGGATGCAAATGAAAAAGTATGTTTGTTTTGGCGCGTATGAGCCGAAGAGCATTCGGACACGTATTTACGTCGCGATCAAACATAGTTTTGCGTCTTTCGACTGGAAGCCGCGCCGGTATTGGGCTGCAGAGGTCCGGGCTGGATTTAACATAAGACAGATTATGCGGCATATGTGTTGTGAAGGCCAAATCAGAATGTCCGCTTCCAGCCACATCAGAATGTCCTCTGGATAGACCTATACTGGTAGCGCCTGAGTTGGACGGGAGCGCGCCGTGAAGGATCGAGGGTTGATCACCATGAGTCTGCGTGAAGTTGACCGCTTCAAGGTCATTCAGGCAACAGCCGAGGGTCTGCTGGCGCAATGGCGCGCCGCAGAGCGCCTGGAATTGACGACGCGGCAAGTCCGGCGGCTAGTCCAGCGCTGGCGCGCCGATGGCCCTATGGGCCTGCTGTCGCGCCAGCGCGGGCAGCCAGGGCATCGCCAACTGCCAAGGATGCTCGAAGCGCAGGCACGCGCGCTAATCCAGGAGCATTACGCCGATTACGGTCCCACGCTGGCCTGCGAGAAGCTGCGCGAGCGCCATGGCATCGTGCTGGCCAAGGAGACGGTGCGCCGGATCATGATTGACGCCGGCTTCTGGGTCCCCAGGAAGCTGCGCCCGCCCAAGCTGCACCAGCCGCGCAAGCGCCGCGCCTGCCTGGGTGAACTGGTGCAGATCGATGGCAGCGAGCACGCGTGGTTCGAGGAGCGTGCGCCCATGTGCACGCTGTTGGTCTATGTCGACGATGCCACCAGCCGCCTGATGCAGTTGCTGTTCGTGCCGACCGAATCGACTTTTGCCTATTTTGCCGCGACGCGTGCTTACATCGAGCGCCATGGCAAGCCGGTGGCGTTCTACAGCGACAAGGCCAGCATCTTCCGGGTCAATGCCAAAGGTGTCACCACGGGGCGGGACCATACGCAGTTCGGGCGCGCGCTGTACGAGCTGAATATCGAGAGCCTGTGCGCCAACAGCAGCCAGGCCAAGGGCCGTGTGGAGCGAATGAACGGCACGCTGCAGGACCGCCTGGTCAAAGAACTGCGCCAACGCGGCATCTCGACGCTGGCCGAGGCCAATGCCTTTGCCCCGGTCTTCCTGGCGGACTTCAATGTGCGCTTCGCCAAGACGCCCAGAAGCGACTTCAACGCGCACCGGCCCGTGCGGCCCGACGAGGACCTTGAGCGCATCTTTACCTGGCGCGAATGGCGCAAAGTCTCCAACCGACTGACGCTGCAGTACGACCGCAAGCTGTATCTCATCGCGGACCAACCCGAGCGGCGCCCCCTGATCCATCGCTACATCGAAGTGGCCGAATACCCGGACGGCCGTATCGAGTTGTGGGCCGACGGGACTTCCCTGCCCTACGTCCTCTATGACCGGCTGTCCGAGATCAATCAGGGCGCAGTAGTGGAGAACAAGCGGCTGGGGCATGTGCTGGAGATCGCCCAGCGCGTGCAGGCCCAGCGCGACAATCGTCGCATCCTGGCGACACCGTCGCGCACGCTGACCGGTCAAAAACCGCGGCAACGGCCTGAACAGGTGACGCCGGGCACGAAACGACAACGGCAGCTGAATGCGCAAGACTTGCGTCGCGCCATCGATGAACTGGCGCAACCGCCCCACCCTGTAGATACCTTACCGCCTCAGGCCAGCTCGACTGCCTTACGGAAACTGCCAGGAAAAAAACGTCAACGAATCAAAACCAGCCTGCATTAGACCGGACATTCTGGTCTGGCCAGAGAGAGGACATTTGAATCTAGCCTGGACACCCAGCCGCGCTGCCCGGCGGCCGGCATCAGATCCTCGCGCAGGAACGTGGACTTCCCTACCCGACGCGGCGCAGCGAGGAACAGGCCCGAGCGAGCATCCTGGATTCCCTCCCCCGCCAGGGCTGCGCAGAAGCTTGCCGCCAACGCAGGGCGGCGAAAGGTGTAACGCTCGGAGGCGGCGGACGGCTCGGAGCATGAGCTAAGAGAGGTACGACATCTTCTGGGCCGCAAGCACGCCGATTGAGCGAACCCGTCGGGTACCCGCGGCAGTCCAAACGTCCGGATATAACTTCTGCCTGAGTTGCCAAGTGGCGCCTGCGATGCTGCGGTGGCCGCCCCAGTCATGTCTATGCAAGCTCGCTGGTCGTTGCCTGTGGTTTGGTAATAGTTCGTGCGATTTCGCACAGAGCAAATGATAGCGAGTCATTAGTCTGGATCATCAGAACACGCCGTTGCTCCGAACGGTGTGCACCGGGCTCCGTGGAGCATTGGATGGATCGCTTTTACCTGTTCGACGAGTCGTTCTGCCCAGCGTGACCATGAGACGCCTACCCATTTATGGCAGCACATCCGAGCGCGCCGCGGCGTCGCAAATGACCGCATTTACCACGGCCCTGCAGGCATACACCGGCCAAGTCTTCGGTGACTACGATACGCTACACGATTTCTCGGTACGGGAGTACCGGACGTTCTGGCAATGCTTCGTGCAGTGGTCGCACGGGCTCGCATGGTCCGGCAGCACCGAGCCGGTCTGCGTCGGCGACGAGTGCGAGCATGCACGCTTCTTCCCGCAGGTCCAACTGAACTACGCGGACAACCTGCTTGGCCAGGCGGTAGCGGCGCCCGACACACCTGCGCTGACCGCATGTCACGCAGATGGCCGACGTGTACGCCTGACCCGTGGCGAACTGCGCAATCGAGTAGCTCGTCTCGCGCATGCTCTTTCGGAGTTGGGGCTGCGCGATGGGGACCGCGTGGTTGGTGTGATGCGCAACGACGCAGATGCGGTCGTTGCCGCGCTGGCCGTCACCGCGCTCGGTGCAACGCTGTCGACCGCGGCGGCCGAGATGAGCGTCGAGACGATCCTCGATCGCTTCGCGCCGCTAGCGCCGCGGCTGCTGTTCGCACACGTTGCGGAGCGGGAGTTCGACACGGGCATGTCGCTGGCGGATAACGTCGCCGATCTGGCTGCTGCGTTGCCGTCGCTGCAGGGCGTCGTCCGGCTCGACGACGGAACCTTGCCCGGCACCGTCAAGCAGCGGGTCTATTCGCTTGGCGAACTGATCGACAGTGGCGATGCCGGGAGCTTCGTGTGGCGGCGCTTCCCGTTTAACCATCCGCTTTTCATCATGTTCTCGTCGGGCACTACCGGCAAGCCGAAGTGCATCGTGCACGGCGCTGGCGGCAGCCTGCTCGAGCATCTGAAGGAGCATCGACTGCACTGCGACCTGCGGCCCGGCGATCGATTGTACTTTCACACCACCTGCGCGTGGATGATGTGGAACTGGCAGTTGTCGGCGCTCGCGTCCGGGGTCGAGATCGTTACGTATGACGGCCCGATCTCGACGGTCGATGCGTTGTGGCGCCTCGTCGCCGACGAGCGCGTCACCGTGTTCGGCACAAGTCCCGCTTACTTGAAGATGTGCGAGGACGCGGGCCTGATGCCAGGGCAGCAATTCGATCTCGGCGCACTACGCGCGATGATGTCGACCGGTGCTGTGCTGTTCGACGCGCAGTTCGAATGGGTGCGCGATCACGTGAAGCCGCTGCCCCTGCAGTCGATCTCGGGCGGCACGGACATTCTCGGCTGCTTTGTGTTGGGGAATCCGAATCTGCCGATCTATGCAGGGGAAGCCCAATGCAAGAGCCTTGCGCTCGATGTTCAGGCGTGGGAACAGGGTGCCCACACCAGCCGAATCGGCGAGCTAGTCTGCGCGAATCCGTTTCCATCACGTCCGCTCGGTTTTTTTGGCGACATGGACGGCAAGGGGTTTCACGCTGCCTATTTCACCAGAAACCCAGGTGTCTGGACGCACGGCGATCGCATCGAATTTTCGCCGGAAGGCACTGCGCGGCTGCATGGCCGTTCCGATGGCATACTGAATGTTCGCGGCATCAACGTTGGTCCGGGCGAGATCTATCGTGTGCTGAGCGATATCCGGGACATTCGCGAGGCGCTGGTGGTTGAGCAGCGGTCATGCGCCGCGCCGCCTGACCGCACGCACGCGGAGAGGTACGACCAGCGCATCGTGCTGCTGCTGGTCTTGCAGGATGGCGTCGCGCTGACTGGCGCGCTGGCCACCCGAGTGCGCCGCGACCTCGCACGTCGTGCGTCGCCGGCGCACGTGCCAGACCTGATCATCGCCGTCGATGAGTTGCCGGTCACGCATAACGGCAAGCTGTCCGAAGCGGCCGCGCGCAATGCGATCAACGGCTTGCCGGTCGGCAATGCCGCGGCGTTACGCAATCCCGGATGCCTCGACTCGATCCAGAACCATCCGGCACTAAACCTGGCGGCGCGCGAATTGCCACCCGCCTGCGACTCCCGCGAACAACTAGAACGTCATTTGCAGGTGCTGTGGGAGAAACTGTTCCACTTCGCGCCGATCGGTCGCGACGACAACTTCTTCGACCTGGGTGGTCATTCGCTGCTCGGAGCGCGGTTGCTCGCCGACGTGCATCAGTCGACCGGGCGCACGATTCCACTCGCGACGCTGCTGATCGCGCCGACGATCGCGCGCCTCGCCGCCGCGATCGACGAGGGCGCACCGCCGCCGCCGTCGCCGATCCTTGTGCCCGTACGCGCCGGCACCGGGACGCCGCTATTCCTCGTGCATGGCTTGAGCGGCTCGGTGATGGAATGCTGGGGGCTGGTCTGCGCGCTGCGTAGTCCACGCCCGGTCTATGGACTGCAAGCCAGAGGCCTTGATGGCGAGCAGCTGACACAGCGGCGCGTCGAAGACATGGCAGCCAGCTACATCGAACAGATGCGCACCGTGCAGCCGGACGGACCGTACGCGCTGGCGGGCTACTCGTTCGGCGGGCTGGTCGCGTTCGCGATTGCGCAGCAGCTGAGCTGCGCTGGCGAGCACATCGAATTCCTGTGCCTGCTCGATACCTATGTGCACGAGCATTTCCTGCCATGGAGTGCTTGGATGCAACACCGCTGCAGCTATTTGGGCGAGCGGTGGCGCAAGCTGCGCGCGGTGCCTGCGTCGCAGCTTTTCGGTTACCTGACGTACATGCTCGGGAGGGCGGCAGATCGCGTGCGGATGAGCCGCGGGCGCATGAGGCGCCGGCCGGACCCCTTCACTGAATCGTTGCCGCCTGCGCTTCGGCGCGTGCGCGAAACAATGGGACTAGCAATGACGACCTACCGGCCGCGGCCGTATCACGCGGGCCCGATTGTCTATGTGCGCGCGGCGATTCGCCAGCAGGATCGGGGCGATCCGATATCGCTGTGGCGGCGTGTCGCGCGCGGCGGCTTGATGATTTCCGAAGTGCCCAGTGGCCATAACGATATGCTCGTCGAACCGAACTTGCAGGTCGTCGCGGCGCTACTGGACGAGGGGTTAGCAAACGCGTGACGCGGCTGGCGTGTTTCATGAGGCGCCGCAAGGCGTGAGCGAGGATCGAACGGCATGCAGCACGATATTGTCACTGCCCGAAGCGCGGGGCGTACCGCGTCTCCCATACTGCCTGATCCGAGCCGCCTCTCGTTACCGGAAAGAGCCGTGCATGTGTGGGTACTGAATGACGCTCTTGTCGAACCAGCATGTTCGACGCTCGCCTACACGCTTTCGCCGGATGAGAGACAGCGTGCCCGAGCCTACAGACACGCAAGGAATCGCAACTACTTCATTGCCCGGCGGAGCGTTCTCCGCTGGCTGATCGGCGGCTATCTGAGCTGCAAACCCGAATCCCTGCGCTTTAGTATTACGCCATTCGGCAAGCCCGCCTTGCAGTGGCCGCACGCTGCAAGCCTCGCGTTCAGTGTTTCCCACACTGACGGGATGACGCTGCTCGCTTTCGCATGGGATTGCCGCGTCGGCGTGGACGTGGAGCGACGGATTGACGGCGTAGACGTTGCGGGCATTGGACGCGGGATATTCTCTCCGATCGAGGAGGAGGCGCTTGACCCGACGCGACCCGATTCGGCTGCAACCCTGCTCAGTATCTGGACCCGAAAGGAAGCTCTGCTGAAGGCTCTCGGCATGGGTCTCTCCGGCGAGCCGAACGCCTATACGACAGAAGACGATTTGCTACTCGGCGAGGGACGCTGGTGTGCTTCGCATAACGGCACAACCATTTCCGGCTGGACGTGTCTCGACCTCGTCCTCGGGCCGGAAGTCCGCGGAGCGCTAGCCGCTTCGCTCGAAGACGCAAGCGTCACCCTCCACCGTTACTCGTTATCGACCTGGGGCGATCAAACGCCGCGTCAGGCCGATGCTGGGGTTCCATAACTTTCGCTGTGCACGCATCATCCTGGGCGGCATCGAGATCAGGCACATGATCCGCAAAGGACAGATGCCCACCCCCAAGGGGAGCAATCCGTCCACTGCCGAGCAGTTCTACTCCCTGGTCGTATAACCGCAGCTTTCTTCTTACCCCGTTGCTGCTCCAGCCCCCTTATCGTGACAGAGTCCAATATCGACCACGCCATCGGGCAGCGTGACGAGCTTGCCGAAGTCTGCAATTCACCATGGCGGGCACTGGCGACCTGTTTGGCCAGCGCGCCGTAAAACGGTAAGCCGGGGCTGAAGCTCACCAATCCGTGCGCGATGGCCGCGAAGGTCTGTGCCATTGCCGACGCGTCGATCAACGCCAGCACCGGGACGCTGCAGGTCTCAGCCAGGTCGGGGCTGGACGAGGTGCCGTCGAACGGCGGTTTGCAGCCCGATCACCCTCCCTTCATGCGTGGGCATTGTCCCATCTGCGGCGCACCGTTGCGCTCGCCGCGTCGACCAGAACCGCCAGCGCAAGCATGGCGATGGTCACGGTACAGGCCTGGGCCAGGTGAAAAAGCGAAAGCTCGAAGTAAAGCATCTGTCCAAGCCCGCCGGCTCCGACGAAGCCCAGTATGGCCGCCATGCGGATATTCATTTCCCAACGGTACAGGATGTAGGCGAGGAACTGCGGCTGGACGCAAGGCAGCGTGCCGTAGAGGAAGGCCAGCGCGGGAGAGGCACCCGCCGCCAGGAGTGCATTGCCCGGCGCGCTCGGAGCGTTCTCCAGCGCTTCGGCGAACAGGCGACCCAGCACGCCGCCGGTATGCAGTGCTAGGGCGAGGGTCCCGGCGAACGGTCCCAGGCCCACGGCGAGCACCGTGAGCGCCGCCCAGACGAGTTCCGGCACGGAGCGCAGCAGGTTCAGCATGAAGCGTGACAGCGCACGCATGGCGTCGCCGTGACGACCGGAGGCGGGCAGCGCCAGGGCTAGCGCGAGGACTGTGGCACACAAGGTGCCAACCGCGGAAACTGCAAGCGTTTCGAGCATGCCCCTGGCTGTCCTGGCGAGGAACTCTGCCGACAGGTCAGGGGGAAAGAAAGACAGGACGAAGCGTAGCATCTCGCCGGCAGCGGCCATGGAAAACAGCCGGTCGAGGCTGAGCGAGAGATAGGCGAAACTGCCCGCCACAATGGTTGCCAGGGCAAGCAGTGTGAGCAGGCAACTCATGCAGAGCTCGCTGGCTTTGGCTTTCTCGCTCATCATTTACGCCAACAGTCTGCGCAGACGCGCGCTGACCGCGTCGGCCAGCAGCACCAGCAGCAAGAAGACCAGCAGAATTGTCGCCGTCTCGCCGCCATTGAGCAGCTTCATCGCCTGGTCCATCAATTGCCCGAGCCCGCCAGCGCCGACGAAGCCCATCACCACCGAGGCCCGAATTGCGCACTCCCAGCGATAGACCGTGTACGAGACCAACTCCTGCGACGCGTTCGGGAGCAGTCCGTATAAGAGAGCCGGCAACCGCCCGCTACCGCTGCCGAGCAGCGCATCCACCGCGTGCTTGTCGGTGGATTCAAGAATTTCCGCATAGACCTTCGCCAGCATGCCACCATAAGTGATCGCCAGCGCCAGCACGCCCGCTGCCGGTCCCAGGCCCAGAGCGCGCACGAAGACCAGTGCCCAGACCAACTCCGGTACCCCACGCAAGACCAGCACCCAGGCCCGCACACCAATGCGCAGCACCTTGCGCCGCTTGCGCCCGGGTCCGGGCCCAATGCGGGAGATCGACAGGCTGCGCGTCATCGCCAGGGCGAGAGGCGCGGCGACCACGAAAGCGAGGGTAATGCCCGCAGTGGCGATCGCCAGCGTCTCCAACGTGGCCTTGACCACGTAGCCGAGAAACTCGGCCGAAACATCCGGGGGGAGAAAGCCGCGCAAAAAGTTGCCCATCACATCCAGGTTGCCGGCATCGAACAGCGCCGACGGTCTGAACTGGGAAAGGCTTAGCAAGGGCCACAACAGGATCAATGCGACGACCAGGCCGGTCGCCCGCTTCATAGCCTCCGGATCGCGGGGGTGGGCGTTCAGCGGCACGGCGATTTGCGTCCATTGCCGCCAGAAGCGTTTGCGGCCACGACCAGAGGTTGGCTGCCCTGTACCGGCAGAACCCCGCTCTCGGAAGCATAAAGATCCCGGAGCAACGCATCCGTGACGCGCCCAGGTGGCAGGTCGAAGGCGACCTCGCTTGCCTTGAGTCCTACGATGCGGGGAAACCAGCGTAGCGCGAGATCCACCGCATGAAGGCTGGCGACCAGGGTCACCGCCCGCGTCGAAGCTTCCCTGGTCAGTTCACCAATCGTGAGATTGGCCAGGGCCGGGTCCATCGCCGAGACAGGTTCGTCCGCCAGGATTAACTCAGGGCGCTGATACAGCACGCGCGCGACCCCCACCCGCTGCAACTGGCCTCCCGACAGTTGGTCGCAGCGATCGAATAGCCGGTCGGCGAGGTCAAGGCGGGCAAGCTGCTCGTTCGCGCCCGCCAGGTCTGACGGATAGACGAGGGAAAGCATCGATTTCCACCCTGGCCAGACGCCGAGGCGCCCGGCCAGGATGGCCGTGACGACGCGCTGCCGCGGCGGAATCGGCGGCGCCTGGTGCACCGTGCCGATACGGCAGCGCAAGCGCCGCAGGTGCCCGGCAGAGAGCGCCCAGGGGCTTTGTTCCAGCACCTCGACGCGACCGTCCGTCGGACGCAGGGACGTTCCCAGCAGGCGCAGCAGGGATGTTTTGCCGGCCCCAGACGGCCCGATGACAGCGATGCGCTCGCCGCGGCTTGCCGCCAGCTTCACTTGGCTGAGGGCTCGCTGGCCGTTCTGGTAGCTGACGCCGACCGCATCGAGCCGGAAGCTCACTTGATCAGGCCGGCGGCAAAGGCCGCAGCTTCAATGCCGGCGTAGTTTTCCGGCTGGGTCGGGATGAATTTGGTGGTCCGCTGCAGCGCCATGATCTCTCGCTGTGCGGGGTTGCTCGCGTCGAGCTTGAGGAAGGCCTCAGTCAGCTTCTTTCGCAACGCGGGATCGAGGCCGCCCCGTACCGTCCAGTTGTAGTCGTAGTAAGGGGGCGTCACGGCGAACACCCTCACCTTGCCGGGATCGACCTTCTTCTGTTCCACCAGCTTGTTCCACACCGAGGCATTGAGCACGCCGGCGTCTGCCCTGCCCGCCTGCACGAAGGCCACCGTCGCATCGTGGGCGCCCGAATAGGCAACGGTCTTGAAGTCCTTGTCCGGATCGATGCCGGCCTGCAGCAGGAAGTGGCGCGGCATCAGGTGGCCCGAGGTGGAGGACGGCGCCCCAAAGGCGAAGGTGCGGCCCTTCAAGTCTGCCAGGGACTGAATCGCCTTGTTCGCGGTGATGAACTTGCTGGTAAACGCAGCGTCCTCCTGCCGCTGGACGATCGGGATCGTCGCGCCCTTCGTGCGGATCTTGCTCTGCACGTAGGTGAAGCCGCCCAGCCAGGCCATGTCGATCTTGCCCGTCGCCAGTGATTCGACCACTGCCGCATAGTCCGTGACCGGGACGAACTCCACCTTCATGCCGGTTTCCTTTTCCAGGTATTTGCCAAGGGGGGCGAACTTGCGCTGCAGTTCGGTCGGCGCCTCGTCGGGAATCGCCGAGACTTTGAGAACCGCCTGGGCGCTCGCGAGACCGGCAACGGCCATCAGCGCTAGCGCCAACAAGCGCTTCTGGGTACGGGCAAGAATGGGGTGCATAGCAGAGATCGATTGGGGAAGTGGGATTGCGAATGGGCGCCTAGGCGACGGCGACCCGGGCCGGCCCCGCCGCCATTGGGGTAGTCATTGTAGGGTATCGGGTCTGCTCAAAGCGTCGGTCACTAGTCTAATGACTTCTGCCTGTTCCCGCGCCGGCGCAAACAGCGGCGCCCGGCGGGCGCATTGCCGTTGCAGCAGGGACAGGAAGGCAGGGTCACGGCTCGCCCGGTCGAGCAAGCGGGCCAGTTCCCGGCAATCGCCCGGCGCAAAGTAACCATTGTAGTCTCGGCCCAACATGCCGATGTTGCCCGGGATGCGACTGGCCAGCACGGGCACGCCGGCGGTCACTGCCTCGATAATCACATTGGCGCCGCCTTCGATGACGCTCGAGATGACCATCGCCTGGGCCCGCCGGATGCGCTGTCGCGTGTCATGGTGCGGCAAGCCCGCCTGCCAGAGGTAGCGCCCTACGGTAGGCCAGGCCCGCGCTTGCAAAGCCTGTGCCGCTCGCAGATACTCGTTCTCCAGAGCATCGCCGATGTGGATCAGTCGCACGGGCGAATCGTCCGGAAGCCATTCCAGCGCCCGCATGGGCGTAAGCGGGTCCTTTTCCGCCCGCATGTGGCCCACCAGGACGACGTCGAAGGTGCGCTGGTTAGGCGTCCCCGGTGTCAGCGCCGGCGCCGATTGGTAGATTACGCGGCACTTGGTGCGATGGTGCGAGGCCAGTTCGGCGGGCCCCTCTTCCTGCAATACCACCAGGTGGGTGGCGAGATCGAGCGAGCGCTGGGCGCACTCATCGGTCCGGATGTCGCGGTAGAGATCGGTGCCGGTCAGCACCACCACCAGGGGACTACCCGGGCAGGCCTTGGCGAACCTGCCGACGGTATCGGCCGAGCGCCGGGCGTGGAGCGCGATCATGCACGCGGGCGGCTTGCCGGGGTGGTCTGCGGGCGACCATTCGGTTTCCAGCGAGACCTCGCATGCGGCGCGCAGGAAGCGGGACCAGCGATAAGCGGTCTGCCAGTTGCCGTTGTTGGCTTTGCGCAGAGCCGGGCTGATAATTGCCACTGTGGTCTTGGGAGGACGCATGACGATGGAGGCTGAAGGCGTTGCTGCAAGAAGGATAAACAAATCCGGGCTGGATGGCGCGTTCGTCGATGCCCATCGGCGCACCTGGGCCATTCTCCGGGATCTGTCGCCGTCCCGATGGCAGGTCCGCTATGAACCGGGGATCAATCCGCCCTTGTGGGAGTATGCCCATATCGCCTGGTTTACGGAGCACTGGATACTGCGGGATCCGCGGGCCAGCCGCCAAGGCGCGTTCGTTGCCAGCCGGCCCTCTTTGCTGGCGGACGCGGACCGCTGGTTCGATTCCATGCATGTTGCCCATCGGGACCGCTGGCATCTCGATTTGCCCCCGCTTGCGCAGATACGCGACTATGTGGCCGCCGTGCTCGAGGGCGTGCGCGCCAGGCTCGCCGCAGCCAACGACACGGACGAGGCGCTCTATTTCTTTCGCCTCGCCTTGTTCCACGAGGATATGCACGCCGAGGCGCTGACCTACATGCGCCAGACCCTTGACTATCCCCTGCATGCACCCCTTGCGATGCCGCCCCTCGAACCCCACGGCGGCGAAGTGGCGATGGGAGGCGAGGCTTTCCTGATGGGCGCATCCGATGACGATGGATTCGTGTTCGACAACGAGAAATGGGCCCACCCAATCCGGATCCTTCCCCTGTGTATCGACCGCCAGTGCGTGAGCAACGGCGCGTTCGCTGAATTCGTCGCGGCCGGTGGCTACCGCGACCAGCGCTGGTGGTCGGACGAAGGGAGGGCGTGGCTGAAGCATACCAGGCTCACAAAACCGAACCGCTGGCGCAAATCGGCGCACGATGGTCAAGGACACTGGGAGCAACGCTGGTTCGGACAGTGGGAGCCGCTTCCCATTGACCTCCCGGTCTGCCATGTCAATGCCTACGAAGCGGAGGCCTATTCCCGGTGGCGCGGGCGGCGCCTGCCGACCGAAGCCGAGTGGGAGTATGCCGCGAGCCACGGCTTGATTCGCTGGGGAGGGGCGGTATGGGAATGGACGGCGGATCCTTTCGAACCCTATTCAGGTTTCTTGGCAGACCCCTACCGGGAATATTCAGCGCCCTGGTTTCACACGCACCGCTCCGTACGCGGTGGGTCCTTCGCCACCCACGCCAGGATGCGGCATCCTCACTACCGAAACTTCTATCTGCCGCCCCGTAACGACATCTTCGTCGGATTCCGCACCTGCGGTTGATTGCAGTCATTCCGCTTGCCCACGTTGTTACGCCATCGCAGGGAAAATTCGCCGATCGTCTCAAGCGATGGGGACGGCCCAGCAACGGGCGGCAGCTGCCGTGACGGGTGCAGCGAACATCAATCAGTCCGCTGGCAACTGCGGCCTTGCGTATTGACCGTCCAGTCGTGGGGAATGAACTCGATTTCCATGCATGGAGGTAGCCGCACTGGCACATAACGATTGATGTAGGAAATCAACGTCGGGCTCCGCATCAGAAGATCGTCCTTGTAGAAACTGAGGATCGACGAGACTCGGACCCTGCCCCCTGCCAGATCGACCTGAATCATCCCCCAGGAGACGGATCACACTGTTTTCATAGGTGCAGAGCGTCATTGCTGTTGATTTGCACCGAATTCTGACCCGGGGGGGGCGGCTAAAATCTTGGACTGGTTTATGCCGCTACAGGAGTGGCCGACATCCTCTAAACCGTGGCTCGCAGAAACGGGGGCGCTTGGCCGCTTGAAATCCGACTGATCGAAGCGATGGAGCGAGGGGAGCACGCGTTCCGTATGCAACAAGAATTTCACGCCGACGCGTTGCTCCGCATCCCACATGGCGTGCTCGCCCCACGATTGTCAGCTTCAGGCGCGGCATGACATTTCGCTTCCAGAACCAGTCAGCGGCAACTTCAGGCGGGAGACAAAGATAGCGTGCGGGGGCCCCGACGTTTGTCGTCTACACGTTGGAGCCTTCCATCAACCCCGCAACCATAGGCAGGGCGATCCAGTGCGAGCGGATTGCCCTGGGTCTTACCCAGCAACAGCTGGCCGACATGGCCCCATCAATCCATGCCGCTCAGTCCTGCGCTTGTTGCGCGAATTCTGATTCGCGTCGACGGAAATCGAACCCGCTCACAAACGCTTCAAAGCCCTCGATCGGCAGCGGATGGCAGAAGTAGTAACCTTGATAGGCAGAACATCCTGCTCCAGCAAGGAACTCTAGCTGCGCTTCGGTCTCGACACCCTCCGCGATCACCTCCAGGCCAAGGTTTTGTCCAAGCGCAACGATAGTTTTGGCAATTATGGCGTCATTCTGGTCAATAAGGATGTCACGCACAAATGATCGGTCGATCTTCAATTGGTCTAACGGGAGGCGTTTCAAGTACAAAAGTGATGAATATCCGGTACCGAAATCGTCCAAGGAAAAAACTACGCCTTTGTCTTTAAGCGCGCGCATCTTTTCTGCAATATCTTGCACATTTTCCACCAACACGCTTTCTGTCAATTCCAGTTTTAGCCTAGTCGGGTTCGCTCCCGTTTGTTCGATTACCTTCAATACCTCGGCCACAAAGTTAGGCGCACGGAACTGGTGGACACTGACATTTACTGCGATCGTGAGATGGGCCATTTCTGGTTGGCTCGACCATCTCACCAGTTGAATACAGGCGGTTTCCAGCACCTTTTTTCCGAGTGCGAGGATCAAACCAGTTTCCTCGGCCAGTGGGACAAACTCGGCAGGAGATACGACACCGCGCTCCGGGTGCTGCCAACGCACCAGCGCTTCGGCGCCTGTTAGGCGATCGTTGGAGGTCACTTGTGCCTGGTAATGAAGCAGGAACTGATCTTCTTCGATTGCTTTGCGCAGACCGGCCTCAAGAGCAACTCGCTCCAGGATGACGGCTTGCATGGTTGGATCGAAGAAGCACATCGTGTTGCGCCCTATTTCCTTCGATTTGTACATAGCGAGATCGGCTTGCTTCAGGAGTACCTCAATGGAGGCCTGATGTCCCTTGAACACGGTCGCGCCAATACTCGAAGTACTGCGATATTCGATACCATCAAGAGAAAACGTATTGCGGAGAACGGAGAGAATCTGCTCACCAATGGCTTCGGTCTTACTGGCGGCTTCCTGTCCGCTTTCGCCCAAATTTCCTAGCACAACGACGAATTCGTCACCGCCTACCCGCGCGACCGTGTCACCCTCACGTACGCTGACAGCGAGACGTTGCGCTACCTGTTGCAGCAGTAAATCACCTTTGTCATGGCCAAGCGTATCATTTAGTGTCTTGAAGTTGTCGATGTCGATGAACAATAAGGCGCCAGAGGATCCGCATTGGGCACTGACCGCGATGGCCTGCTTCAGGCGATCCGACAACAGGGCGCGATTAGGCAAACACGTAAGGGAATCAAAGAAGGCCAGTTCCTTAATTCGATCTTCGGCGAGCTTGCGTTCGGTAATGTCATGGTGCGTGCCGACATAGTGCGTCACCCCCCCATCACTTCCTGTCACTGCAGCGATCGTGAGCCATTTCGGATAAATCTCGCCATTCTTTCGACGATCCCAGATCTCGCCTTGCCATCCACCCGCGCGGTGGATCGTGTCCCACATCTCACGGAAGAATGCCGCGTCGTGACGGCCTGACTGAAGTATTCGCGGCGTCTGCCCCACTACATCGTCGGCCGTGTAGCCGGTACACTCGGTGAAAGCCGAATTGACGCGCAGGATCGTGCCGCTTGCATCCGTGACCATCATCCCTTCCAGCGAGTCGAAAGCGACCGCGGCGATACGAAGCTCGGCGTCGAGGAGTTTGCGCTCGGTGATATCTCGCCCGCTGATTCGGACCCCCGTAAAAACGGTGCTGGCGCTGTGTATGGGAACCCAGGAGACGGAAAGCCAGAGCAGCGAGCGATCCTTGCGGAAACAACGAAATTCAAGATCATTGCCACGAAAGCTCTGCAGCCCTTTCAGAAGGACAGGTGCGACACGTAGCAGATCTTCTGGATGGACTAGCGTGCCAACGAAGTCGGGCATCGCCATGCACTCGTCCACGGTAAAGCCGGTGTATTCCTTGACGGATGGGCTGATCCAGCGCGGCTTGCCATTTAATCCCAACCAGACCTCCAGGTTGACTGCGCAATCGGCGAAGGCACGAAATTTTCTCTCACTCTCCCGCAACTCTCCGGTCATCGTGGAAGCCAGGCGCATAGCACGGCTGTGACCGGTCACCAATACCCAGGCCAGTAGCGAGAGCAGCAGGCTGAGACCAGTACCGGCACAAACGATCAGTGTTTCGGAATTGCGACCGAAGCGAGCCGTGAAGTCCTTACCTGCGGTCACGGAGAGCATCCAACTGTGTCCCCCCACAACCAGATATTCACTGGCCGACATCGCTGAATTCGGTTGCCGCCCTCGGTCGGACGAACGATATAGTAGTGCCGCAGCAGATGGTTCGACACCGTCGTAGATAGCGAGGGAGAGTCCCGGCGGTTGCTCGCCGTAGAGACTGGCGATCACGTCTCGCATACGGAATTCAGCGTAGACCCAGCCAACCAGGTGCGCGCGACGCTTTGCGACGGTATCCGGTGGCTGGTTTCGGGCATATACCGGGAGGTACATGACGAAGCTGGGTGGGTAATCCTCCCCATTGCCTCTGATCGGTTGAACCTTCCCGGATACAGTCGCCATCCCCGAGTCGCGTGCCTTTTGCATCGCCAGCTGCCGTACCGGGCTGGCCCAGGAGTCGACGCCAAGCACTGCAGAATTCCCGTCGGCATACGGTTCGCGCTGGACGACCGGTGCGTAGTTTTCGCGCAACCCGTCGGGCTTGATAGCGTAGCCGGCAACACCTAGCCGGCGCATCGCAGCGACGTGTGCCTCCTTGTCAGTCGCTGGTACCCACCTGACGACGCCGACGGCCTGGATTCCGGCAAAGTCTGCATCGAGATTGACAGCGCCGAGGTAGTCGCGGAAGTTATTGCGGTCCATCGAGCCGCTCGCGACGAACATGCCCTGCACGCCCCGCAGTAGTTGCTCGTACGTCGCCATCCGCTGTTCGATGCGGCTGACAGCGTCACTCATTGCGAAATCGAATTGGGATAGCACTTCATGCCGGGAGGCTTGCCGTTCGTGATCCCAAACTGTCCACGTCACACCGAATCCGGCGAACAGGATCAGAATTGGAAGTAAGACGAGGCGCATCCAGGTCACGATGGCGTCTTGAAATCGACCATGGAATCGATCAGATCCGGGTTGAAATATCTTTCGAATATGCGGCGTACGGTTCCATCTGTGCGCATGCTTTGCACCAACGCACGCCACTTATCCTGCTCGGAGGATGACAGCGCCTTCTTCGACATGATGAGACCGTGCGGGACGGCCGGGTCGCTGAACTCGACAATTGTGGTGACGTCGCGAATCTTCTTTGCATCGAGCGCGGGGTAATCGAAGGGTTCAATGATCATGCCCTGGATACGCCTGAGGACAAGCGCCTCATACAGGGGCTCAAGGCCGCCGGCCTGGCTGACGCGGTTGACGGGTGCTAGCTTGTCCACCAACTGGTTGGCAGAGTCGCTGTAGCGGAAACTGCGGATGACACCGAGTTGAAGCTGGTCGTTGTGCTCGAAGTCGGACAGCATACGTATGCCGGCATCCTTGCGTACCAGCAGATAGTATTTGTTGCTGAAGTACCAAGCGAACGACGCGTATTGATTGCGTTCGACGCTTGCAATGCCGGACAGGCTGAAATCGAGCGCACCGGATTCAATTAGTTTCCAGATACGGGCGCGCGACATGAGACTGACTTTAATCTGGCAGCCGCTGCGGCGAATCAGTTCATTGGCAAAATCCTTGTCGATACCGGTATCGGTGTCAAGCGAATAGAGCAGGCCGTGATCGTGCAACGCAAGGGTGAATGGGCGTGAGCAATCAGGACCGCCCGCGCGTGCGGGGCCTACGCAGCACAGCGCAAGGAGCAAGCCACCAAGTCCACTTCGTATCACGGTCTCTCCAGCGTAGTGAGGTTCGGGTGCAATATTATTATGATCGCCAGCAGGTAATCGAACTTGGTCTTGCAGCGCGCGTATTCCTGGTCGATGGGCCGGATGCTGCCTCGCCAAGGACGGTGCGTTGCCCTGGAATGCCCCATGATATCGGTTCCAACCCAGCCGGGCATTGTAGATGAATCGCTGGCAACCAAGCCAGCTTCTGGAGCACAGCGGAGCCATCCTCCGCCTCCCCCACCACTACCGGAACTTGGTGCTCCCGCCCAGGACTCTTGTCTGGGTTCTGGCTCTTCGGCAGTGGTCAGCTATTGCTTCGTAGCGACTCCCCGGAAAGGTTCCACCGTCTGCCCGGCGTGGACCGCCCGCTGCAGCCAGTCCAGTATGGCGCCGCGCCCGCACCTCGGCGCCGGCCACGGCGGCTTCCTGCGCCCTCACCTGCACGGCCGCCAGTTCGGCGCGCAGGTCCGCTGCCGGCTGCTCGCCCTTCTGGCGCAGCGCTCGGTGGCGCTGGCACGCCCCTGCGCGACGGCCACCTGCTCGCGGGTGCGCTCCAGTTCCGTCGAGAGCGGCACGGTTGCCTTAGTATCGCGCAGTTCCCACCTTTTCCGAAGCCGGTATCACCATGTCGAGCGGTGCGTTCTGGTACGGCGTAGCCGTCCCTCGCGGTACTCTGCGGAATGTCCAGGAGCGGCTGCGAGTGGACCTGCAGACGGTCCTGTAGAATTCTGAAGTTCACAATACGCTCGCCGAACAAGCTATTGTTGTCGGGCATGGTCACGCCGAGCATTTCCGCCAGTGCGTGGGTGCCGAGATCGCACAGTAGTGGCAACTGGCAAAAGACGCGCGAATGAAGCTGGATTAGGCTGCCTTATCTGGTCCACGAGTCGTTTTATCTTGCGCCCTTGGTGTGCTTCAAGGGAGGCAGCGTATCTGCAGACTAGCGAGTCCTCGATAGACGGGGTTCCCGTTCCAATGTGGACTGGCATCCAGGAGCGCTAGCTCGGGCCAGCGGGCTGACAGCGCCCGAAACACAATCTCTGCCTCCATCAACGTTAGCGCGGCGCCAATGCAAAAATGCGGGCCATGTCCGAAAGACAAATGCGAGCCCTCCCGCCGGGAGATATCCAGGCTGTCCGGGTTGCTGTAGCGCGCCGGATCGCGATTGGCAGCGCCGATCAGAGGGACCACTAGTTCCCCGCGCCGCAGCCGGCGCCCATGCAGGACCACGTCCGTGGTGACCCGCCGGCCTGTGTATTGGACCGGACTCTCGTAGCGCAACAGCTCGCGCAAGGCATTCGGCAGCAACTCGGGAGCCCGCTGCAGGCGCCGCCATTGATCCGGATGGCTCAGCAAGGCATACAGTCCATTGCCGAGCAGATTGCGGGTCGTCTCATGTCCCGCGAACAGAAGCATGGCGCATTGCGCCAACAGTTCGGCCCCGGACTCCACCTCGCCGCTGGCCTCGGCTCGCAGCAGGTGCCCGATCAAATCGTCACCCGCTGCGTCCAGCACCGTTGCCCCTTGCTCCCGGCGCCGCGCGAGCATTGCCTCGAAGGCGGCACTCAGCTTGAGCAGGCTGACCTGCGCTTGTCGTTTTAGCCCCTGATCAGGATCCGGTGCGCCGATGAAGGCGGCCAGATCCTCGGACCAGGCCAGGAATTCCGGCTGGTCGGCCGCGTCCATGCCGAGCAACCGCGCAATCACCATTGCCGGGAGCGGCCTGGCAATCCTCTCCATGAAATCGAACGGCCCTGCTTCGTCAATGCCACTCATCAATCCGGCCACCATGTGCTCGATCGCGCCTGCGCTGGCGCGTAGGGTTGACGGCCGGAAGCCGGCATTGAGCACCTGCCGCAGGCGCGTGTGATCCGGTGCGTCGAGAAATAGCATCGCCCGGCTGAACAGGCGCTGGAAGGGACAGAGCGTCTGGCGCGATTCCTCGTTGCCACGCATCACCCAGCCACCCGTGCGCCGCGCTGAGTAAAGGGGATCGCGCAGCACGGCCTCAACGTCGTCGTGCCTGGTCAGCAACCAGGCACCGCCGAAGAACTCCTCGCTCCAATGGATAGGGCCAGCCTCACGCAGCTCGCGATAGAGAGGATAGGGATCGTGCAAGAATGTGGCGTCAACGAATGGGCGACAGGACGCTGGCTTCTCGATCACCGCTTCCGTTTGCGCCTCAGCCTCCATTTGGGCGTGCATGCCGAGCCTGGCGAATGTGGCGAGACGGGCCGGCGCGCTCATGCCGCCTCCCGCTGCGCCACGATGGCAGACAGGCAGTCCAGCAAGCGCGCTATGTCGCCCGCCGTGTGCGCTGCCGAGAGCGCAATGCGCAAGCGCGCCGTGCCTTCCGGTACCGTTGGCGGCCGGATGGCAGTGACGCGGATGCCGTCAGCTTCCAGCGCGGCGGAGAGGGCCATGGCAGCGGCATTGCCTCCTACGATCAGTGGTTGGATAGGCGTATCGCTATCGGCCAGCTGCCAGCCGGCCTCCGCATGGCAGGCCAGTAATGTCTCCAGGCCTGCTCGCAACTGTCCGATAAGTTGCGCCACATGGGCGCGGCGCCGACGCCCCTCCTCGCCCGCGATCAGCGCCAGGCTAGCCAGCAGCGCATGCGCTGCGGCCGGTGGCGCGGCCGTCGTGTAGATATAGGGCCGTGCCACGTTGACCAAATGCTCCACGATGGTTGCGTGCGCAGCCACGAAGGCGCCGGCTACGCCGGCGGCCTTGCCCAGCGTGCCGATGTAGATGAAGCGTTCGGAGGCCAGTGCCAGATGCTCCAGCACGCCGCGACCGCTCTCCCCCAGCACGCCAAAGCCGTGGGCGTCGTCGACGACGATCCAGGCATCGTGGCGTTCGGCCAATGCCAGCAATTCGACCAGCGGGGCAATGTCACCGTCCATGCTGAATACGCTGTCGGTGACGATCAGCTTGAGGGGGCTGTCGCTACCGGCCAGCAGTCTCGCCAGCGCAGTGGTGTTGCCGTGCGGGTAGCGTTTTACATGGGCGCGTGCCAGAAGCGCCCCGTCGATCAGCGAGGCATGGTTGAGCTTGTCGCAGAACAGGGTAGCGCCGGCCGTGCCCAACGCGCTCAGCACTGCCATGTTTGCCATGTAGCCGCTACAGAAATAGAGCGCCTGCGCGCCGGGGATATGTGAATCCAGCCACCGCGCCAACTCGTTCTCCAGATGGTCGTGGGCCAACGAGTGCCCGTTAACCACGTGGGATGCCCCGCTGCCCGCGCCATAGCGGTAAGCGCCCTCGGCAAAGGCGGAGATAACCGTGGGATGGTTGGCCAGCCCAAGGTAGTCGTTGCTGCAAAAACTCAACAGCGTGCGGGGCTCGCCGCATCCATGGCTGACCTCCTGATGCGGCGCGCAGGCTGTGTGTGTGACGCGCCGCCTGCGCGTCATGGCGCGTTCGGCACGCTCTGCGGCGGCCTGGGTGAGTCGGTCAAGCAGCATGGCAGCATCGGTGGACGATTGGGAAATGCATCTTAGATGCGTACCCGCGCTCATGGCAAACCGGACTACCAGAACATTTTGCTGACGTGTTGCATGAAGAAGGCGGGGAAATTGCGTGAAATTCCGCGTATTGTGCCGAATGACACCCATTAGCCGGTGCACTCTGGAAGCCGCTATGCCTCGCCCGCCATGTATTCCTGATCGAGGTGGTCGAATAGCGCTTTGTTCACCAGCCGCTGGCGCTCGTTGAACGATACGACCAGCGACGGATCCTCGTCCAGCCGCCCCCCGCTGTCGCGCAGTTCGGCCAGCGCCTGCTGTATGCCATCGGCCGGTCGACAAAGCCGAAGTTGCAAGCCTTCGTCAGATACTCCGCTGGAGGCAAAGCTCGCTGCCGTCATTTTATGAAGAACGTCCTGTGGGCGGTCCGCGTCGACTCCAAGGATTTGCGAATAGGTAGCTCTGTCTAGTGCCGGCCCCAGCTAGTGCCGGCCCCAGCTTCTACGAGCCGAACTACGAGGCCGGGCCCAAGTCCTTGCGCTGGCGGATCTGGCTGAAGGACGAGCCGGAGTTCGCCATCGCCGGCCGGTGGCGGGATTGGTAAGACGGCGCGCTCTCGTTCACCATGCGGACCATCGACTCGGACAAGCACCCGCTGATGAACCGCTTCCATGCACCGGGCAAGGATAAACGAATGATCGTCATCGTGCCGCGGGCGGAGTGGGATGACTGGATGACGTGCCGGGATCCGGAGCGGGCGCGCAGCTTCATGCGGGCCTGCCAGCACGAGCTCATGGATGCAGAGCCGCCACCGCGCGGCTCTCGGCCTGCGCCAGCGCCGCGGCAACCTGGCCCGCACGCTCGGCCGCCGCCGCCTTCAGCGCCGCCACGGCGCCGTTGGCCTTATCCACGTCAGCTGTACAGCGCTCGTTGGCGTCCTGCACCCGACCGGCGCGTTCGGTGGCCGCCTGCAGCGCTTGAGCGGCGGCGTCCGTCCACGGTGCGAAATACAGCAGATAGGCCAGCATCACCGCGAGCACGGCGCCAAGCAGCGCCGCCAGCCCACAGGCGCCCCAGATGACCGTCTTCATTTCCCGGCCCCCCTGGCGCAGCCTGCGCTTCAGCCACACCTCGATGTACTGCGAGCCAACAATGCCGGGGCCGCTGCCAATGCCATAGAGCGCCAGCGGCGGCGGCTCCGGAAACTGGATCAGGCCCACGCCAGCAATTATCGACGTGGCCGCGCCCAGGAGTGCCCGGCTGATGATCAGCCGGAATGTCAGGTGTTCATCGCTCACAAGCAGCTTCCCCAGGGCAATCATCTCGTCCATTGCGATCAGCATCGCCAGGCTCTTTTCGTGCTCTTGCATGTACCCTCCCTGTTATCCCCTGATGAATTGCTTTGCGCGGGCCCAACGCTCCTTGCGGTCCGCTAGCCCATTGGTGCCGCCGTTGATCTTGCGTGTCAGCGCCTCGAAGTCACCGGCATCTGCCAGCGCATTTAGATTGCGGCTTGCCCAGAACCAGCACGCCGAGCGCGCGGCCAGCGCATCGCCCTTGAGCATTGCCGGTGCCGCCTCCGGGTCGAAGCCAAGGGCGGCGCCACATGCACGGTGGTTCGCGCGCCCGGTGATCTGGATAAGCCCACGGCCCATGAAGCGCTTGCCGTCTCCTGGCTGGCTGTTGCCCAGCTCGAATGGTCTCTGGTTGCGGCCGGTCTTGTCCGCCAGCGGCTACCGCGCCGACAGGTCGCGCTCGCAGCGCATCTGCGCTGGGGTCGGCCCCCACAGTTCGCGTGTGAGCGAGAAGCCCAGCGACTTGTGGCCGGTCGGCGCGATCCACGCGGCAACACGCGCCGGCGACAGGATGCCGAACTCCAACGGCGCCGGCTCGACGTGTGGCCACCAGCGTGCCGAGAGCGCCGGCGATAGGCCGGCAGCGGCCTAGAAGACTTGTTGGTCCATGCGGACTCCGGCAAAGAAAAAGCCACCCAAAGGTGGCTTTGTGCGTGGACGAGCGCGCGTGGAATGAAGAGGCATGCACTTGGCCCACCGCTTAATATTTTTAAGCGTTGGCCGACAACAACAAGAGAATTAGACGCCGCCTATATCAGATATTGATATGTTTAAATTCACGCCTCGCAGCGGTAGCTGCTTCACCTTTAGCGCCGCTGCGCAGGATCGGACTGGACGCCCCCGCGCGGTCCGGTCTTTTTTTTGCGCATGCAATGGGCATGAAAGAGCCACCCGAAGGTGGCTACTGGCGATGGCTGCTGACGCGGCTACTAGCCGACTTCCGCTTGAAACGCTACCTGCTGCGCGGCGGCATATCCGAGGATCGACACACCATCGTTATCTAGTTTCCTTGGCTGCACCGACAGTTCAACCATCGGTGTATCCGGATACATCTTTGCGAGAATTTCGTCCGCATCATCCCTCGATTCGAATGGACCGAAGTGAACAACTCGCGGTCCGGTGACTACGGCGAACAACCACTCTCCTGTGCCTAGCGGGTACATCACCGCCAGTGAGCGCTCATGCCGATACATATTTGCCTCCAGACCTTTTCGTGACCTCCAACATCTATATCGTAGGAAATCCGTTTGGAGCAGCAAGTATCGTCAAGCCCACACCCGATATGGTGTGCCTGGCACGAGCGTGACAAACTCGTGGTTAGCCAAGTTTCCAGCGCTTCAGGATCTGGTCGGCTTCGATTTCAGTTGCGTTGAAATGAACGAGGCACTCGTGCGGTAACTCTATCGATGCGAATTCCTCGAGTCTGCCCACAACGTCGTCCTTGTGGGCGGGCCCGGCACGGTTAAAACGCACATCGGCACCACTATCGGTGCGCAAGCCGTGGAAGTAACGGCCACCTCAGCATGGTGGTACAGGGCCTAGGTATTGGTCAGCTCTACCGTTCAACCATACCCACCCCAATCTCTCAAGGGCTTCTGGTCCTTCTCCTCCCGAGTGGAAGACACCAACCGCACCAGTTTCGCTTTTTATCCACCCTCGGCCAAGAAGAATCGCAGGGTTCCCGTTTTCATCGACTGGATCGTGGTACGGCTTGAGCAGCGCTCTGCATTACACTGACCCAATGCGTCGAGCAACTAACGGCTGCAGGCGTAGATCAGAAAGTCGCGAACTGCGGTGGCGGATTGCGAGAGTTCCACATCCTTCCGCCAAAGCAGGCCAACTTCCATATCTGGCGGGGGGGAGCCAAACGGCCGCGCTTCAATCTCTTTGCCCTCAAGCGACCATGGGCGATACACCATATCGCGCTTTGTTCCTCTAGAAGATTCGACCCGCGCGGCACTCACCCACTTAGCTCGTCACCACACCCCTATCGCGACAGAGCCTGCCAGCTCCCCATGTACAGATTGAATTAGGCGTGGCTGCTTAACGGCGAGGATCCGGATCCTTTTAGGGCCGGCGGCAGGTTTTCATGGCGCGGCGACGAAGCTGATGCCGTCGCCTGAGTCCGATCGGCGGGGGTACCGGCCCCCGCCCTGGTTAGCGCACTAGCCAAAACTGACCGCGTTCACCGCGCAGGACGACAGGTTGGACTCGTAGCTGCCGGGGCGTACACCCCATTGCCCTCCCCGCTGGGCCTGGAGCCAGAGCTCGATCGTTGTGATGAGAGTGGCATCGTGGACATGCTTGTCCTGCCGCCAGCAGACCTTGACCTCTGTTCCGGTGGTGGCTTCGGTGAATTTTTCCTGGCAATACTTGGCCATGGCTGACTCCTTGAAGGATGCAACTCGTGGAATGGCAGACCTCACATCACAGTGAAATAGTCGCGCCAGGCGGCCTGCAGCGCGATGCGGGTATGTTCCGGCACTGTGGCGTTGTTGAAAGTGGGCGGCCGATTATTGCCGAAGTAATAGGCGGTGCGATCGTTCGTCGCCATATGGTCGCGCGTGGCATCGTCGACGCAACGACTCATGTGGATATCCGGAAAGGCCGGATTCTCGTAGTACACCCAGACGCCAATGCCGTTCGTGGGGTCGCGATACGTGCTGACTTTCCAGTCGTCCATCATGGTTGCTCTCCTTGAAACGCTACTGCAATGGATGCGCTGGCGGGCGTGTCCCCGCTAGCGCTACGAAACCGGCTTGCTGATCACGCCCAGCAGGACCGGGACATCCGAGCCGCTGGCATCGAACGAGACTTCGGTGCCGTTGCAACCCCTGCATGCCATGACGCCCGGCGCATCCTGGCTCACGCCCTGTACGGCAAACGGACCGACCCGCGTCAGCGCGGTGGCGAGCGCCTGAGCCTGCTGAGGGCTGCCGGCGCGCAGTGTAACGCGCGGCTGGTAGCCGATGACTGCACCCGTTGGCAGCAAGGCAAGCGCACCGGCAGCGCTAAAGAAATCGGGCGCGCCGGCAGGCAACGCGGCCTGGCCGCCACCCAGCAGGCCGGCGTCGAACCAGTTGCCCGGGGACAGCGCGAAGACGCCGAATCCACCCAGCGACAACGTCAACCCATTGACCTCGTCGAGCAGGCCATCCGCCGCGCCGTCGACCGTCGTCGATAGCGAAGCGGCGTTGAGGGCGCCAGCCGCTACCGTGTCTCCGGACGCGTGCAGGTCCAGGAAAGAAGGCCAGTTCCCTGCATCCGTCGGATCCGGCGGCCCTGCGCCCTGCGAGGCAGCGGGCGCGGTCTCGGCTAGCGCAGCCAGCCCTTGCGGCGGCACGGACACGGACCAGGCCGTGGCGCCGCTGGCCGGCGACGCGCGCCATGTGGCCAGTCCCGTCAGCCAGCCGTCGATCGCGTATTGCGGGCAGCGGAATACGGTTCCCGTCGCATAGAGGCTGGCGGCCATGTTCAGGTCCGACGCCTCCTGTTGCGCTGCCTGCAGGCAGCGATTCAAGGCCGTCGTGAGCGCCAGCATGCGTCCGCCCAGCCGGACTAGCAGCGCCTGATGCGCGTCCAGCGCTGCCGCGGACACGCCACCCGCCATCGCATCGTTTGCGGCATTGGCCGCGAAGTTGACGCCCGTCGGCGTGGCAGGTCCGGGCCGCCATGCCAGCACGGCGTGCCGGTAGCGCGCTAGGTCGGATTGCAGGCCGCTCGACCGGGCAGCCGCCTGCAACAAGCCGGGCTGCGCCGCGGCGCTTTCCACCAGGTAGCTCAGGCACAGCCAATATGCGGCAAACAAGCCACTGCGTGGTGCGTAGGCACCGGCGGCAGCGGGAATACTGTCGCCAAGCTGGTAGGTGCACCAATTGCACACCTGCGCATCCGCGCTGCCCAGGCCGCTGAAGGTGGCAACCCCGGCGACGGAGAACACGTCGCTGCCAGTCACGCCCACATGGCTGGCAATCGCCGCGGCATACAAGCGCCAGAGCGCGCGGTCGGATAGCACGGCGAGACCTCCCGGCAGGATGGACAGGAACGCGGTGCAGCCCCTCGCACGAGCGCGCGAGGGACTGCCACTGCGAGTGGCATCAGGTGCCGAGCTTCTGGCTTACGACCCCAAGCAGGATCGGCAGGGTGCTGCTGACCGGGCCGATGGTGACTGTGGCCGATGCGTCGTCCCACTTGATGTCCTGCTTTGTGCCGTAGGTCGACACCGTGGCCGAGCCGAGGCGGAACGGCCCGATGCCAATCGATGCGGTCGCCTGTGCCTGCCAGCTGTTCTTGACGTTGCTGTAGTCGCTGGCCGCCATCTTCAGCGTCACCGTCGGCTGGAAGCCCACCACGATCTGCGTCGGCATCCGCGCCAGCGCTCCGCTGTCGCCGAAGAAAGCCGGCGCGCCGGGTTTGAGCCGCTGATGGTAGGTCGACACCAGCGCGCCGTTGTCCCACCACAGCCCAGGGCTGACCGGAAAGGTGCCGAAGCCGGTAAAGTCCACGGTCAGGCTGAAGTCCGTGCTGGCGGTATTGACGCTGGTCTTCTGGCCGCTGGCCGAACCGCTGCCGAAGAAGGAGAAGAAGTCGCCGAACAGGCTGGCGTCCACCGAGGTGCTCCAGCCAAACTCGTCGAAGTCATAGGTCTTCGAAGCGGAGGTCACCGAGATCGACGCGCCGGCGTTATTCTTACCGGCGACGCTGGCCTGCTGCCACTCGGCATACTTGGTGCTGAATGCTTGCAGGGCGTAGGACGGCGCAAAGGCCGAGATTAGGTTGTTCGCCGGCACCGGATTGGTGCCGCCGATTACCACCGGCTGGCTGCCCGCGGGCGCGACGCTGCCTATCTTGACTGGCATGTTGTACGGGTTCTGCAGCGACATGCTCTGCGCGCCGTTGATGCCCACCTTTGCGCGGGCCTGCTGCACGACGCTATAGCCGGCCCCATAGGCCTGGATCATGATTTCGTCATAGGCGCTGGCAGCGCCGATCAGCGCATTGTTGGCGCTCAGGTATGACGGATAGCTCTGCTGCACCCAGGTCTGGAACGCAGGCGGCGTGGGATTGACGTTCTTGTAGGCACCGTAAGCCGTGTAGGCCGCCACCTGGACGTTGTTGAATGTCGTCTGGGCGGTATTGAGCGCGGCTGCGGCCTGGTTGACCTGGCTGGCGAGGTTTGGGTTGACCATGGCGCCAAGGTCCACCCAGTCGAGGAAGGTCGCGTACGTCGCCAGCAGCCCGCCCGCTGGTGCGTATGCCGGGCTGTTGGCAGGCACGACATCGCCAATGCCATACACGTAGGCATTGATAATGCCAGGGTCGGCGTTGCCGAGGTCCACGTTCAGGGTGGTAGAGCCAGCGCTGAACTGCTGCTGGGCGGACATGCCATTGGGAAAGGCGGACGCCTGCAGGGCGCCCATCCACTGTTTCCACAGACCCACCGTATCGACGTTTGCCATTTTCCAGCTCCAGATCGTTTGTCGAGAAAGGACGGCGCCGGCATCAACCCCGTCGTCCGCCGACGCGCCGTGCCTTGCCGCCATCGCGCATGCACCGTTCGTCTGGAATGCATGGTCGCCCATCGCGGGCGCCGGCGAACCGTGTCGCTGGCTGATTTGCACCTTCAGGAAAACTGATTCGCTCGTCAGCAGCCCGGACCGGCGGAGGCACAGGCGCGGTTCGCGCGGGGGCGCAACGGCTAGAACAGGCCTTCGCGAATGGAGTAACGCGTCAACTGGGCAATGCCCTTGACCTGAAGCTTGGCCATGATGTGTTCCCGATGGGTACCTACTGTCTTGGCGCTGATGTGCAGCCGTTCGGCGATCTCCCGGGTGGAGTGACCCTCCACCAGCAACTGCAGGATCTGCCTCTCGCGCACGCTGAGTTGCGCGCTCGGCGCCGTCGCGCCGTGGTGCCGCGCCGAGCGCAGGCTGGCGACCATGGCGGTGGCAACTTCCGGACTGAGATATGAGCGTCCGCCCGCCACCGTGCGGATGGCCTTGCCGAGCTCGTCGTAGGCGCAATCCTTGAGCAGATAGCCGAGCGCGCCGGCATCCAGCGCGGCGGCGATCATGCGCTGCTCGGCATGCGCCGAGAGGCACAGGACGCGCGCCGAGGGCACGGCAGGCACGATGCGGCAGAGCGCGTCGACGCCGTTGAGTACTGGCATGCCGAGATCGAGTGCGATCACGTCGGGGAGCAAAGCCTGAGCCATTCGGAAAGCTTCCATACCGTCGGCGGCTTGCCCGATGACGGTCATGTCGGCTTCCCGCTCAAGCAAGGCGGCGAGCCCCTCCCGGAAGAGCGTGTGATCATCCGCCAGCAAAACGCGCGTGGTCGGCATCTCTAACCTCGCCATATGGTGTCGCTCCCGTCGCGATGCGGCGAGCCGTCGGCGTCGGCGCCACCCCCCCGCCCGTGGCCTATGGGCATTACGATGCGCATGCGAGTGCCGATGCCCGGCGCGGAGCACACTTCGAGGCGCGCGCCCAGCGCGCGAAGCTGCGCCGTGCTGCTGGGCAGGCCAAAGCCGCCAGCAGCAGCGCCCTCGCTGGAGACGGCGCCGGCATCGAAGCCACGGCCGTTGTCCTCCACGCTGACCGTCACGTGACCGCGCCCACAGGCCGTACGCACCCACACCTGGGCCGCACCGCTGTGCTTCCGGACGTTGGCAAGCAGTTCGTTCACCACACGCAGCAACACTGCGGTGGCGGCTTGCTCAAGCAGCACCTGCGGGCCGCGCAGATCCAGCAGCAGGCGGGGTGCGCCGCTCGATCCGGCCCGTGCACGATGCGCCAAGCTACGCAGCGCGTCGTCGAGCGGCCCCTGCGCCAGCAGGCCAAGCCCGAGGTCGAACGTCGCCGAGCGGATGTTGCCGGCAACGTCCGCCACCAGCTCACGCGTCTCGTCGATCAGCGCCCGCGCCTGCGGCGGGCACGCCAGCCTCTCGAACTGGCCCAGCCGCAATAGCGCCAGGGCAAGCACCTGGCCCACCTCGTCGTGCAGGCAGCAGGCGATGCGCTGCCGCTCGCATTCCCGGGCCAGAAGGCTGGCGTCGAGGATGGCTTGCTGTTGCTCGCGGCGCCGCCGCCCGCGCGTTGGACGATTGGCTTGGTACGCGGGCCTGCGCTCTGGGACAAGCCCGTACGCGCCCCAGAGCACCGACCCGGAATTTTTATTTTGCTCCATGCCTGCCCCTAATAAAAACCAACTAACGCCCGTGCACGCGAAAATCTCTTTTAAATATTTTTCAATTGACTTACAGTTCGCTGAGTGCCGCGCCAGCTCTAGCTTTCCAGCCTACAAAGCAAAGCCTGCGCAGCATCATCCCGCCGCGCGCACGCACCTTGCAATACTGCCAATGCCGTATCTCCGTTAGCACGGATTCAAGCATTCGCTCAAGGCGCCAGCAGGCCATGACGTAGGCAATAGATCGCCACGCCGGCCGCATTGCCAACCCCGAGTTTCCGGCACAGGTTCTCCCGATGCTTGCGTACGGTCAGGTTGCTCAGGCCGAGCTCTCTGGCGATCTGCTTGCTAGTGTGCCCCGCGGCTACGCGTTGTGCGATGTCACACTCGCGCTGCGTCAGCACAAGCGGTGGCACGCGATCCGGATGCGCCATCTCTGCCGCTCCGATGGGCCGCGCGAGATCAACGAAAGCCGTGCGCCACCGCGTAGGCGGCAAGCTGCGCCGCATTGCGCAGGCCCGTCTTGCCGAGCAAGTTGCTGCGATGCTTGCGGGCGGTCAGCACGCTGATCTGTAATTCGGTGGCAACGGCGCGGCAACTCATGCCGGATGCGACCAGGGCCAGGACTTCTCGTTCGCGGTGCGTCAGCGTGGCTGAGGAAATGTGTTGTGCCTGCATATGGCGCCAGAGGGGGGGGAATAAAGCCGCCAATTCTGGCAGAAAGTGGCCCATTGGGTGGCACGATGAAGATCGCTATCGTTGCGCGCACGCCCCAGCCGGAAAGACCATCGCCGGCCATGGCCCGGGCGGCGTGGACTACGGTGGACTAAGGGTGGGAGCGAACTCCAGTGCAAAGCGTGGCCACCGGTGCTCGCTGATCCGCGTCGCCCGTCAATCCTTGCCCTGCCCGGCAGCGGCTTTCCCCTGAGCCCCCCCCCCGAC